>JALELH010000049.1 GCA_022768865.1 Spirochaetia bacterium | reverse complement strand
GTTCTTTGGATTTGTTTTTTGGCGTAGACTATCACAGCCATCTTGGAACAAGGCGCGGCGGTCTTGCAGTATTAAAAGAAGACGGAACTTTTGAACGTTCCATTCACGATATTTCTAATTCGCCGTTCAGGACAAAGTTTGACGGAGACATAGGCAGCATGCACGGCAATCTGGGCATCGGCTGCATTTCTGACTACGAAGCACAGCCGCTCCTTGTGCACAGCCACCTTGGCAGCTTTGCCATTACAACCGTCGGTGTAGTTACAAACAAGGATGAACTTGTTCAGGATATCCTGGACGCATCCAAAACCCACTTTCTTGAAATGTCCGGCGGTGAAATCAATCAGACGGAACTTATTGTTGCCTTAATCAACCAGAAGAATTCCATTGCAGAAGGAATAAAAAACGTTCAGGAAAAGATAAAGGGCAGCATAACCCTTCTTGTAATGACAAAAGACGGCATTTACGGTGCCCGCGATAAAATGGGCCGCACGCCTCTTGTTATCGGCCAGAAAGAAGACGCATTCTGCCTGAGCTTTGAAAGCCACGCCTATGTAAACCTGGGCTATAAGGACTATAAGGAACTTGGGCCTGCAGAAATTGTCTTTGTAACGCCTGAAAAAGTAGAGCAGATACAGAAACCCGGCGACAAAATGAAAATCTGCACGTTCCTGTGGATTTACTACGGATACCCGACGGCATGCTACGAAGGCGTAAACGTTGAACAGATGCGCTACAACTGCGGTGCTTACCTGGCACGCCGTGACAAGGAAAACAACATAAAGCCTGACTGCGTTGCAGGTGTTCCTGACAGCGGAACTGCCCATGCAGTAGGCTATGCCAACGAAAGCGGCGTTCCTTTCAGCAGGCCATTCATAAAGTATACTCCTACATGGCCGCGTTCCTTTATGCCGACTAACCAGAACCAGAGAAACCTTATTGCCCACATGAAGCTTATTCCCGTTCAGCAGCTTATTAAGGGCAAGAGCATCCTTCTTATAGACGATTCCATTGTGCGCGGAACACAGCTCAGGGAAACTACGGACTTCCTTTACGAAAGCGGTGCAAGGGAAGTGCATGTGCGCCCGGCATGTCCGCCTATTATGTTCGGCTGCAAATACCTTAACTTCAGCCGTTCTAAAAGCGAGATGGATTTAATTGCACGCCGTGTTGTGCGCCAGTTTGAAGGGGACAAGGTAAGCAGCGAAGTCCTTGCCAGATACTGCAATCCTGATACCCCGGAATATGCAAAAATGCTTGAAGAAATCCGCAGGCAGCTGCATTTTACCACATTAAGGTTCCACCGCCTGGACGACATGCTTAACAGCACGGGCCTTGACCACTGCAAGCTTTGCACTTACTGCTGGAACGGCAAGGAATAGCGCGGAATTATAATTTCCTTTTTTTACTTCTAAATATCCTTGCAAAATGGTATACTGATAATACTTTTTCCCCGGAGGAATATTATGGATAAGTTTTTTAAACTTAAAGAAAATGGAACTACAGTTTCTAAGGAAATTGTAGCCGGTATTACAACATTCCTTGCAATGGCTTACATTCTTGCCGTAAACCCTGGAATGCTCAGCTCTGTTGGCAACGGCATGACTTTTGAAGCCGTTTTTGCCGCAACTGCAATTGCTTCTGCCATTGCTACACTTGTAATGGCACTTTGGGCAAACCTTCCTGTAGCACTTGCTCCTGGTATGGGCCTTAACGCTTTCTTTACATACACTGTATGTATGGGCATGGGATGTTCATGGCAGCTTGCCCTGACTGCAGTCCTTATTGAAGGCTTTATTTTCATTGCACTTTCTGTATTCGGAATCCGCGAAAAGATTATCAATGCAATTCCTGCAGGAATGAAGAAGGCTGTTGCCGTAGGTATCGGTCTTTTCATTGCCCTGATCGGTCTTGCCAATGCAGGCATCGTTGCAAGTGATACAGGAACAATCATCGGCTTTGTAAACTTCAACATGGCTCATTCAAAGGCTATTGTTGCCCTTATCGGCCTTGTCCTTACAATCGTCCTTTACCTTATGAAGGTTCCTGGTGCAATCCTTATTGCAATCATCATTACTACACTTATTGGAATTCCTTTTGGCGTAACTTCAGTTCCGGAAAACTTTGTTCCGTTTACTCTTCCTGCATCTCCTCTTTTCTGCCAGTTTGACTTTTCGGCCATCCTTTCAATTAAGTTTGTGGTAATTGTATTTACATTCCTATTTACAGATTTGTTTGATACAGTTGGAACATTGATGGGCGTTACACAGCAGGCAGGCCTTGTAGACGAAAAGGGCAACATCCCTAACGCAAGGGCAGCACTTATGGCAGATTCCATCGGAACTGTAGTTGGTGCATGTCTTGGAACTTC
>JALELH010000026.1 GCA_022768865.1 Spirochaetia bacterium | reverse complement strand
TGTGTTTTCTAAAGGCGTAATGCCGCTTTTAAGCCTGAATTTTGCGGGGGGGGGTACAGCCTTTCTGTAATCATATTCTTTTTAATCAGCGGTTTTTGGGTAACTAAAAGTTACTGTTCTAGTGCTTCCATTAAATCATATTTTGCTAAACGTGCAAAAAAAATCCTTCCGCTTTATTATCTTGTAGTTTTTGTCTTTGCTTTTTTTGCCTTCTTTTTTACCAGCCTTTCTGCAAAAGAATATTTTATGTCTAAAGGCTTTATAAAATATGTAATCTGCAATGTCTTAACCCTTAATTTTGCCTGCCCTTCTTTGCCTGGTGCCTTTGGCGGGAACGCCGTAAACGGTTCTCTATGGACAATTAAAGTTGAATTGGGGTTTTATATTCTTTTGCCGGTTATTTTATGGCTTATGAAAAAGATTTGCTTTAATGAACAGGAAAAGCAAACTAAAAAGATGAATGTTTTTCTTGGAGTAATTTATGCATTTTCTACTATTATTGCGTGCGTAATCCAGCTTTTTATTAAAAAGTTTAACCTGCATCATTCTTTAAATAATCAGCTGCCCACATTCATGCCCTTTTTTATTGCGGGTATGTTTTTTTATTTTAACTATGATTTTTGTTTTAAGAATCAATACAAAATGATTATTCCTGCCGTGATTGTTTTTGCTGCACAAAAGTTCATTTATCTTGATTTTCTGCTTCCACTTGCCGTAATGCAGATTGTTTTCTTTCTGGCGTTTAATTTAAAACCTTTCAACAATTTTGGCCGGCAGACAGACTATTCCTATGCAATGTATCTGGTGCACTTTCCTATAATGAATATGCTAAAGTCAACAAACGCCTTTGACACTTATCCATATTTTTCCATGCTTTGCGTTGTTGCTTTTTCTTTCATGCTTGCATATCTGATGGAAAACTTTATCCAGAAAAAGATTAAATAATCCAGCACAGAAAAAGCAAGTTTAATTTACTCCAAAGTTATTTACTTTAAAGTAAATTATATTTTGATTAATAATCAAGCTGGGGATCAGAAATATAAAAAAAGCGGCTGCACCTGCTAAAACAGGCACAGCCGCTTTTTAAGTTAATTTCTTACCGCCCTAGGGCAATTTTATTTTGATTCAATTGCGTCGATGTAAGAAAGGTTAAGGCGTCCCATTTTGTCTACTTCAAGAAGCTTTACAGGAACAACCTGTCCTTCTTTAAGAACATCTGTTACTTTTTCTACGCGTGTGCGTGAAAGTTTAGAAATGTGGCACAAACCTTCTTTGCCAGGAAGAATTTCAATAAAGGCACCAAAGTCCATAATGCGCTTAACTGTTCCCTGGTAAATTGTTCCCGGTTCCGGATCTTCACAGATTCCCTTAACGGCAGCCTTTGCAGCATCTGTAGAAGTTCCTGTCTTTCCGTAAATTGTAACGGTACCGTCATCTTCTGTGTTGATTGTAACGTTATACTGCTGGCAGAGAGCCTTAACGTTCTTTCCGCCTGGTCCGATAAGGGCACCAATCTTGTCTACAGGAATCTTAAGGCTGTCAATCTTTGGAGCATAAGGGCTTATTGGCTGTGGCTTGTTGATGCACTTTTCCATAATATCAAGGATGTGGTTGCGTCCTGCCTTTGCCTGTGCAAGAGCTTTCTTCATGATTTCCATGGAAACACCGGCAATCTTAATGTCCATCTGGAATCCTGTAATGCCGACGCGTGTTCCTGCTACCTTAAAGTCCATGTCTCCAAGGTGGTCTTCTTCTCCAAGAATATCAGAAAGAATTGCATACTTTGTATACTTTTCGTCGCTTGTAATAAGGCCCATTGCAATACCTGCAACCATCTTCTTCATAGGAACGCCTGCTGCAAGCAAAGAAAGACATCCGCCGCAGGTAGAAGCCTGGGATGAAGAACCGTTAGATTCCATGATTTCAGAAACAACACGGATTGTGTAAGGGAATTCTGAACGTGAAGGAATCATCGGAGCAAGGGAGCGGCGTGCAAGGTTTCCGTGACCGATTTCGCGGCGGCCTGTTGTAAGCTTGCCTGTTTCACCAACGGAATATGGAGGGAAATTGTAATGAAGGATAAAGTTTTCGCTTCTGTCTCCTTCAATGTCATCGTAAACCTGTTCGTCCATTGCTGTTCCAAGTGTTGTAACGGCTAAAGACTGTGTTTCTCCACGTGTAAAGAGTGCAGAACCATGAGGGCGTGGAAGAACGTTGATTTCGCATGTAATAGGACGAATCTGGTCTGTTCCGCGGCCGTCTATGCGCTTTCCTGTTTCAAGGATGCTTGAGCGCAAAAGTTCATACTGGATGTCGTCAAAAAGGGCACCAAAAAGCTTTGCCTGAACTTCGTCTGCAAGCTGGTCTGCATATTTTTCTGCAATCTGCTTTTTAACTTCCTTGATGGCTTCTGCACGTGCCATTTTGCCTTCTTTAAAGCATGCAACCTTCATAAGAGGAACTGCTTCTGCCTTGATTGCTTCCTTGTTTGCAAGTTCTACGTTAAGAGGAGCAAGAGGGAGTTTTTCCTTGCCTGCAAGCTTAACAAGTTCTTCCTGAAGAAGACACATATCCGTAATAAAGCCCTGGGCCTTTTCAAGTGCACCGAGCATTACGTCTTCTGAAACTTCGTTGGCGCCACCTTCTACCATTGTAAAGCCGTCTTTTGTTCCGGCAACAACGATTTCAAGCTGAACCTTTTCCATCTGGTCGTATGTAGGGTTAATGATGTACTGTCCGTCAAGATAGCCTACGCGGCAAGCAGCAACTGGTCCGTGGAACGGAATGTCAGAAATAGAAACTGCTGCTGAAGATGCAAGTACTGCAAGAATATCAGGTGTGTTTACACCGTCGATGGAAACACATGTCGGAACAATCTGAATTTCACGGCCGAATGAAGTTTCAAAAAGAGGACGCATAGGGCGGTCAATAAGGCGGCTTACAAGAATTTCCTTATCCTTCGGGCGTCCTTCCCTTTTTACGAAACCGCCTGGAATCTTTCCGGCAGCATAGAATTTTTCGTTGTATTCAACTGTTACAGGAACGAAATCAAGTCCTTCCCTTACATCGCTTGAACAACAAACTGTAGCAATAACTGCAGTTCCGCCAATCTGAGCATAAACACAGCCGTTTGCCTGTTTACCGATTTTACCGGTTTCAAGAATAAGTTCCTGATCACCGATTTTTTTAGTTACTCTCTGTACCATAACTATTTTCCTTGTTCTTTATTTTCTTTATGCCTGAATACAGACAAAGGACATTCCGTTTGAACAGCCGGAACACCCTGTAATTCCCTGTAATTCCTAAAAAAACATAAGGCAGGAATACAATGAAAACCATCATATTCCTGCCCTGATAAGAAAACTTACTTACGAATTCCGAGTTCCTTAATAAGAGCGCGGTAACCTTCAAGATTTGTATTCTGAAGATACTTAAGAAGTCTTCTGCGTGAACCTACAGCCTTAAGAAGTCCGCGGGATGCTGTTGTATCCTTTGGGAATGCCTTGCAGTGTGCTGTAAGCTGCTTGATGCGTTCTGTAAGAAGAGCAATCTGAACATTTGTGTTGCCTGTGTCAGCTGCTGACTTTCCGAACTTTCCAACGATTGAAGATGTTGTTTCTTTTGTAAGTGCCATATACTTACTCCTGTTATTTTTTTTCTTCTGCCTAAGATTTAACCTAGGATAAAAGTGGCTCTTTACATTCCATGCTAAATTATGCCGGCAAAAGTTAATGCTTATACAAGCATTTCAATTTTACTGATATATATAGTTTTGTCTAGGGGTAAAGGAATTTCAGGCTTACCGGTGCAGGTTAAAATTCCGCGGCTATCAGGCTGTCTGCATATTTCTGTGTTGGAAGTTTTATTAATAGAACATTGTCTTCTATTGTAAGTTCTGTATGCAGGGTGCTGCCGTCAGAAAACCTTGCAATAACACCGTAAGTTCCTTTTGCCGGAAGAATCTGGTTGCCGTCGTATTCTGATTCAAATAGTGAATATTCTGCCGTGTCAGACTTTTTATGCCACCTTAACTTTGCCAGGGCAAGTTCAAAAGGCCTGCCCAGCATTTCTTTTATTGTCGTAAAATTGCCATGAACAATTTCTTCTTTTATGCGGCTTGAACTTACTTTCTGCCCTTCATATTCAATATACTTTGCTTTCTTAAGCGTAAAATCATACTGTGTGGCAAGTTCAGCAATTTCTGCCATATTGCAGCTGCCTTTGTACCCGCATTTAAAGTCGCTGCCTTCTGCAAGGAACTTTAAGTTGCAGCGTGTGCTTAAAATATTAAAGAATTCGCTTCCGCTGAGCTTTGCAAAGTCTTCATTAAAATCAATGGCTATTACAAAATCAAGCCCAAGTTTTTCAAAGAAAGCAAGGCGCTGTTTTAATGTAAATATATTCCTGCCGTTCTTGCATGATATGCTGTCTTTAAATGTTACGGCACCTGCTGCAAAATCTTTCTGTTCAATAACATATTCGGCAAGTTCCTGATGGCCTTTATGGATTGCTTCAAAACTGCCTACAGTTATTGCACTGCCCTTTTGCTTCCATTGAACGGGAAATGCACCGTTGCAGACTTCGTCCCAGTAAAAGACTTTAAGTTCTTTTTTTAAGTGCGGAACTACAAAGCCGTATCTGATTTTATTGTCGTGTTTTTTTATTATGCCGGCAAAGCTGTCGTCCTTATAGAAAAGTGCAGTTTCATCTGCAACGTAAAAGTCTTTTGAAACTTCAAGTTCTTTAACAGGCTCAATCATTTTTAAAGACAGCGGGCGTCCGTTGTTATAGCCTTTTTCAAAACTGCTTTTTAAATAGCAGCTTTCAAAACCGCAGACAGCTGCAAGTTCCTTTGTAAAAAACAGAAAATGGCTTTTTATGTCTGCAACTTTTTCTTCCGTATCTTTTTGCCGCGGGCTTTTGCTTTTTGCCTTATTGAAAATCTTTTCTTCTGCTTTGGCTAAAAGACTTTTGCCCTTAAGTTCTTCTTGAAATTTTTTCTGGGTTTCAATTCCCTTTTCAATGGTAAAGTCTTCAAGGCTGCTGTAGCATGCTGCATCTTCCAGTTTAAAAGGCCCTACCTGTGTTCTTCTTAATGCACAAAGGTGGGCACAGCTGTTTAAAGCAAGGGCAATGTCCCGGGCCAAAGAGCGGATGTATGTTCCTTTAGAACATGTAATTTTTAATTTTGCGTAAGTGCAGCCGTCTGTGTTTTTAAAATCTGCAAAGTCTAAAAGTTCAAGGGCATAAATAAAAACCTGCCGCCTTTCAAGATTAACTTCTATTCCCTGGCGTACTAAGTCGCTTGCACGCTTGCCGTCTATATGAAGGGCACTGAAAGCAGGCGGCGACTGTAATATGGCACCGGTAAACTGAGGAAGTATGTTTTCCAGCTGTTCTTTTGTAACGCTGCCTGAAGTTTTTATAACCTGGCCTGTAGGGTCAAGGGTGTCCGTTTCTTTTCCGAAGCATGCTATGGCTTCGTAAGTTTTTGTAAAGCCTGTTACATGGGGAACAAGGTGTGTTAAATTCCCCGTAAGCACAACAAGAAGTCCGTCTGCAAAACTGTCTAAAGTTCCAGTATGCCCTACTTTTTCTGTGCCAAGGGCGTGCTTAATACTCCACAGAGAAGAAAAACTTGTAGGACCGGAAGATTTTGCATAAAGCATTATTCCGTTTGGTGCAGATTTTGTTTTCATGGCGTAAAGTCTATAAAAATCGTTACACTTAAACAAGTGCCTTTGCCTGCCAGCGCCTGCTCTTCCATCTTAAAAGCATTACAAGGCCGCGTGTTGTTTCGTCAGTTCCTATGGCAAGCCAGAACCCTGTAAGTCCAAGGCCCATTTTTAAACCGAGTATGTAACTGAAAAGGACCATTATGCACCACATGGAAAATATTCCGTAGCTTACAGGGAACACAACGTCCCCTGCACCCTTTAAGCCGCCGATAGAAATTAAATTCAATGAACGGCCGAATTCCAGATAGATGGAACATAATAAAAGTGTTGAAACATAACCTGTAATAACCGGGTCTTTTGTAAACAAAGGTATAATAAATCCCTTGCCCATGTTCATAAGGACAATTAAAATCATGCTTGTTAAGGTTCCGCATAACTGATAGTACCACAGATTTCTATATGCTTCGTCGGCATTTCTGGAACCAACAAAGTATCCTATTTTTATCTGGGTTGCACTTCCTATGCCCACGGCCGTCATATAGACAAAACGGCATATTGTCTGGGTGTAAACCTGGGCACTCATGGCGGCTGTTCCTAAAGTTGTTATCATTGCCATTATTACAATCTGGGCAACGTTGTAAGAAAGGTTTTCCCCTGCAGTGGGGATTCCGATTTTTAAGATTTTCTTAAAGTAAACTTTATCTATGGAAAAAAGATTTTTTAAGCTGAACTGAATTTCTTTTTTCTGCTTAATTACAACGGCAAGATAAACGCAGGATAAAAAGTTTCCCACAACAGAAGAAACGGCAACGCCCGGCAATCCTAAAACAGGCAGACCGAACCATCCGTAAAGTGAAAGCGCGTTTCCAATAACGTTGCAGATGTTGGCAAGTATTGTTGCAAACAGAATCTGCTTTGTATAACCGTAGGCACGGATTACTGCTCCCTGCAGTAAATTGAAGGCAATAAATACAGAACCGAATCCGCAGAAGATTACAAAATATTCATGGGCATAGTTACGGACGTTTTCTTCAAGGGTATAGCAGGAAAGGAGTGCACCTGTACCAAAGATTACGGCAAAAGACATTATTATGGAAAATGAAACTACAAGTATTATGCTGGCCTTAACAATGCCGCCAAGTTCTTCCTTTGATTTTTTTGCACCTAAAAACTGGCTTAAAACAATCATTGTGCCTACGCAGACTACATTATAAAGAATGTTTATAAAAAAAGCATACTGGCTTGTCATTCCAACGGCAGCAACAGCAGCATTATCAAATCCAGAAAGCATAACTGTATCTATAGAAGAAACAAGAATTCTGAAAGCCTGCTCCAGGCACAAAGGAAGGGCAAGGGCAAACATGGAAACTTTTGCAGGATCCTTTTTCTGGTTCATAAATTACTCCATAAAGAAAAATAAAGGGACTTCAAAAAGAAGTCCCCCTATTACAGAATTCAGTTTTGCCTAGGCATTGTCTGCTTCTGCATTTTTATTCTGTTCTTCACGCTCTTTTGATTCTGCTTCAAGGGCATTAAGTTTCTGAACCATTTTGTAGCCTTCCTTCATGCTGAAGTCTGCAACAAAAGTAAGTTTCGGAAACTTATAGATTGAAAGTTTTTTTGCAATGCAGCACTGAATAAACCCTGCGGCACTTTTTAAACCTTCAACCCCGCGAAGAACAGCCTGGTCGTCCATAAAAGAAGAAACATAAACCTTTGCATAAGCAAGGTCTGCTGCAACTTCTACCCTGTTTATGGAAAGAAATTCATTTACACGCGGATCCTTAACTTCATGCCTAAGAATCATTGTGGCAATTTCTTCCCTTAACTGTTCACCCAATCTTTGTAATCTGAACTGTCCCATTTAAATCCTTATTCAGCTTTTTCTTCTGAACCTTCTTTCTTGGCAGCTTCATTCTTTTCTTCTTCAAGAGTTTTGCCAAGAGAACGTTTTACTTCAATGATTTCAAATGCTTCAATCTGGTCTCCAACCTGAATATCCTGCCAGTTTTCAAGACCGATACCACATTCAAATCCGTCCTTAACTTCCTTTGCATCATCCTTAAAGCGCTTGAGGGAAGAAATCTTTCCGCTGAAGATAACAACACCGTCGCGGATAAGGTTTACGCTGCATGTTCTTTTAATAAGACCTTCTGTAACGTAACATCCTGCAATAACACCAACTTTTGGAACCTTGAATGTATTGCGTACTTCTGCCGTACCTGTTGTTTCTTCCTTTGTATCCGGAGAAAGCATACCTTCCATAGCCTGCTGAATTTCTTCAACACACTTATAGATGATGTTGTATTTTCTGATTTCAACCTTTTCCTGATCAGCAAGGTCTTTTGCCTTTGGTGTCGGGCGAACGTTGAATCCGATGATAATTGCATTCTGGTCTGCAGCAGCAAGTGTAACATCACTTTCGTTAATTGCACCTGCACTTGAATGAATTACATTTACGCGGATTTCCCTTGTAGAAAGTTTTTCAAGTGAAGTTTTAAGTGCTTCTGCAGAACCCTGAAGGTCTGCCTTGATGATAAGCTTAAGTTCCTTAACTTCGCGGCTGTCAAGTTCGTCGAACATGTTGTCAAGGGTGATTTTCTTAACTGCTTTTGCAGCTTCAAATCTCTTAAGTTCCTGACGTTTAGCAGCAAAGGCACGTGCGTCCTTTTCGTTTTCCGTAACCTGAATAGGATCGCCTGCATTCGGCATGCTTTCAAGACCAAGTACTTCAACCGGCATGGAAGGTGTTGCTTCCTTGATTTTCTGTCCGCGGTCATTGAACATGGCACGTACACGGCCGGAATAGATACCTGCAACAATAGGGTCTCCGATACGGAGTGTTCCGCGTTCAACGATAACAGATGCAACAACACCGCGTCCCTGGTCTGTGCGTGATTCAATAACCTTACCTTCTGCACGGCAGTCATACTGTGCCTTAAGTTCAAGCATTTCTGCCTGGATTAAAATTGCATCAAGAAGGTCGTCAATGCCTTCATGCTTAAGGGCAGAAATATTTACAAACTGTGTATCTCCACCCCATGCTTCCGGTGTAAGTCCAAGGTTAGAAAGCTGTGTCATTACATTTTCTGGGTTTGCATCAGGCTTATCGCACTTGTTTACTGCAACAATAATAGGAACTTTTGCATCCTTTGCATGGTTAATTGCTTCCATTGTCTGAGGCATTACACCATCATCAGCAGCAACAACAAGAACAACGATATCTGTAATCTGTGCACCACGGGCACGCATCATTGTAAATGCTTCATGACCCGGTGTATCAAGGAATGTAATGTCATGGCCGTCTTTTGTCCTTACCTGGTAAGCACCGATTTTCTGTGTAATTCCACCAGCTTCCCCTGCTGCAACGTTTTCGTTACGGATGGCATCAAGGGTTTTTGTCTTACCGTGGTCAACGTGGCCCATGACTGTAACAACAGGTGGACGAGTACGTTCTCCTTCAGTAGATCCTTCATCGCTGGCAATAACTGTTTCATCGTAAAGGCTTACAAGGTGAACTTTACAGTTATATTCTTCTGCAAGAATTGTTGCCGTATCAGAGTCAATGGACTGGTTGATTGTAACCATCATGCCCATGCCCATAAGCTTTCCGATAATTTCGCTTGCCTTAAGGTTCATCTTTTTGGCAAGATCAGAAACAGAAATTGTTTCCATAATATCAATTGTTTCTGGAACTACGCTTGCAGGTGTAACTTCGTGCTTCTTGTTTCCGTAAAGTTCGTCTTCGTCAAAAAATTCTTCTTTATCTTTGCGGTTGTAAACCTGTTTCTTTCCTTTAAACTGTTTTTTGCCTGCCGTTCTTTCAGGAGCAGGAACTGCAGATGCAGGAGCAAAGCTAGGACGTCCGCCGCCGAATCCAGGACGGCCACCGCCAAATCCTGTACCGCCGCGGTTAAAGCCGCCCTGGCTGCCACGGTTATATCCACCCTGACCGCCCTGTTCACCACGGTTAAAGCCACCGTTCTGACCACCGCGATTATAACCGCCCTGACCGCCGTTATTATAGCCGCGGTTGTAACCGCCCTGACCGCCATTATTGTTATAACCGCCACGGTTATAGCCACCCTGGCCGCCGTTATTATTGTAACCGCCACGATTGTAGCCGCCCTGACGTTCCCTGTTCTGGTAGCCTTCACGTGCCTGTGCACCTGTAAAGCCACCATTGCCGCCGTTGTTATAGCCGCCACGGTTATATCCGCCATTACCGCGGTTGTAGCCTCCACGGCTGCCGCCGCTTAAATTGCCGGCTTTTACATTTGGCCTTGTACTTGGGTATTCAAGTGTCTGTGCCTGTGGTCTTGGCTTAAGAGCAGCAGGTGCTGAAGAAGAAGTCTGAGGCTGCTGACGTGTCTGCTGTACAGGACGAGCCTGTGGAGCAGTATTTTCTGCCTTTGTTTCTGTAGAAGAAGATACGTCTTTTGTTTCTTCGTTCTTTGCAGGAGATTCGTTATGTTTCTTCTGAACAACAACACGCTTTTTCTTTTCGCCTTTTGCAGCATCTGATGGAGCCGCAGCAGGAGCAGGAGCTGCCTTTCTTTTAATGACAATCTTCTTTTTCTTCTGTGGTTCTGCTACAGGCTGTGCGTCGTTTGTTTTTGGATGCTTGATTAAAATTGCACCTGATTTCTTTTCTGATTCTTCTGCCATACTCTACTATACCTACCTCTTTCTACCTTACTCTTCTTCAAATGAGAACTCAGCACCACACTTTGGACACTTTGTCATATCAAGTGTAATTTTTTCTCCGCATTCAGGACAGAAATATTCTTCCTCTTCTTCTGCTTCAGCCGGTTCTGACTGCTGTTCTTCTGCAGGTTCTTCTTCATCTTCAAATTCTACGTATTCACCGATGATAGAATTAATTGCATCAAGCTGTTCTTTTGTAACACCTTCAATCTTTTCAAGTGAACCGTCATCATAAGCTGCGATGAATGCTTCAATGTCGTCATAGCCTGCATTCTTAATAAGTTCTGCAGCGTCCTTATCAACACCAGGAAGCTGAACAATTGATGTAATTTCTTCATCTTCTGTGTTTTCCGTATCAGCAAAAAGTTTTTCTGCATTTGCTTTTGCCGTGTAATTTTCTGTAAGGTCAAGCTCTGCAGCCTGAGATTCTGTCTTAACGTCAACCTGCCAGTCGCAGAGTTTATTTGCAAGACGAACGTTCTGTCCCTGCTTACCGATTGCAATAGAAAAGTTTTCGTCAGATACAATTGCAAGGGCTTCACGTTTTTCAGAATCCTTTATGATAACCTGAATAACTTCTGCCGGAGAAAGTGCATTCTTAATAAATACATGAGGATCTTCGTCATAGCGGAGGACGTCAATCTTTTCTCCTTCAAGTTCACGGATTACATTCTGAATGCGAACACCCTTAAGGCCGACACATGCTCCCACAGGATCAATATCCATCTTTGTTGAAGATACGGCAATCTTTGTGCGGTAACCTGCTTCACGGGCAATGCTGTTGATTACAACGATACCATCCTGGATTTCTGTAACTTCGCCTTCAAGAATATTGCGGACAAGGTTTTCATCAGTGCGGCTTAAAACAACCTGAACACCGTTATTTGTCTTTTTAACATCCTTAATAAGAGCCTTGATTCTGTCTGTCTTGTTTTCATAGGTTTCCCTAGGACTCTGGTATTTCTTTGGAAGAACGCCTTCAACTTTTCCGCCAAGGTCAACAAAAATATTATCTTTATATGAACGCTGGAAGTAACCGATGATTGTTTCACCGATTTTTGCCTTGTATTCATCAATAAGCTTTTTGCTAGAATTTTCATTAAGGTCTTTATGTGCTTCCTGCTTGCCTACAGAAACTGCGCCGCGCTGGAAATCCGTCTTAGGGTCAAGAACAATGCGGAGAATATCTCCTTCTTCTGCACTTGGTTCAATTTTCTTTGCTTCTTCAAGTTCAATTTCAATTACAGGATCATAAACGCCGTCTATAACTTTCTTTTCTGCATAAACATTGATTTCTGTAAGATCATCTGAAATATCTACAATACAATTGTCATACTGCTTGCCGAAACATTTCTGATAAGCGGCAATAATCATTTTAGAAACTGTTGCTTTAACTGCAACTTCGTCAATTCCCTTTTCAGCTGCAAGTGCACGGATAATATCTGCAATTGGTTCCGCAGATTCTTTCTTTGTTTTCTTTGCCATTATATAGCTCCTGTTTATCTATTATATATGAATAAATTTTGCTTTTGCTAAATCAGAATACTGAAATGTTTTTTCAGTTTTATCTTCTGAAACAAGTGTTACGGATTTTTCATCTGAAGTTTTGATTTTTCCTGATACCCAGTCGCTGATATTTTTATCCCAAAGACGAACTTCACGTCCCTTGAAAATTTCAAATTCAGCTGCATTTTTTATATTGCGTTCAATACCAGGTGAACAGACTTCCATGGCAATGTCGTCTTCTGTTTTATCAAGAAGTGCCATTAGTTTTGGTGCCAGTGCATGATGGGCTTTTGCACAGTCTTTTACACCGACGTCTTTTGAAGAATCAGCAGCGGCTATTACTGCTGAAATTTTTGTTAGGGTTTTCTGCGGAACAATCTGAAGTTCCACAAGCTTAAGACCTTCTGCTTCTACAACGGCAGAACATTCTTTGAAACAGGGAATGCTGTTCAATGAAGTATAATCCAATTGATGCCTCTAAAATATTCAAATACCAAAACACAAAAAAAAAGAGCCTTTTTTGAGGGCTCAGTTCTAAGGTTAATCACAATGTACCACGACTATATCACTTCAAGGAATGAATGTCAATAGCTATATTTTCATTCCTTGAAATGAAGTCGTTAAAAGTTAAACCGTAACCAGATTTGGTTCCGTTTCTTCTTTCTTTGCCTTCGGTTTCTTAACTTTAAGTACAAGTTTATTGCCGCTGCAGTCAATGGTAACTGTCTTTAAAATTCCGTCTACCATAACTTCCGGATTTTCAAGAAGAATTACAGACAAAGGATCTTCTACCTGGCGCTGTATCAGGCGGCGCATAGGGCGGGCACCCATGCTTGGTTCGTATCCGTTGTCTACCAGATAAGCTCTTGCCTTAGGCTTAACTTCAAGAAGGATATTTTTTTCTGAAAGGCGTGCCTGAAGTTCTGCCAGCTGAATGTCAAGAATGTTTGAAACTTCTGCCCTTGAAAGTGCGTTGAAAACAACAACGTCATCAATGCGGTTTAAAAGTTCCGGAGACATTATGCGCTTAAGTTCTTCCATGGCACTTGACTTAATGTCGTCATAAGGAAGCAGGCCTTCCTTTAACGTAGAAAATCCCATGCGGCTGTCTGCCGTAATTTCACGTGCACCGGCATTGCTTGTCATTATTACAAGGCAGTTGCGGAAAGAAACAGTGTGGCCAAGATTGTCTTTAAGTTCACCTTCTTCAAGAATCTGCAAAAGCAGGTTGTAAATGTCGTGGTGTGCCTTTTCAATTTCATCAAGAAGAACAACAGAATAAGGGCGCTGCCGAACCTGTTCCGTAAGGGTTCCACCTTCTTCGTAGCCTACGTATCCCGGAGGTGCACCAACAAGGCGGGAAGCATTCTGTTTTTCCATGTAATCGCTCATGTCTACACGAATAAGGGCATCTTCTGTTCCAAAAAGGAATTTAGCAAGGCTTTTGGCAAGCTGGGTTTTTCCAACGCCTGTAGGTCCAAGGAAAATAAAAGAACCCATAGGCCTGTGTCCGGAAGAGACCCCTGCCCTGTTTCTGCGCACGGCACTGCTTATTAAACTTACGGCTTCATCCTGACCTATTACTTCCTTATGAATTTCTTTTTCCATATTAAGAAGCCTTGCAGACTTTCCGTCATCAAGTTTAGAAAGGTCAATGCCTGTAATGCCGGAAATTATCCTGCATACATCTTCAGCATTTACAATGCGTTTTTTATTGCCGTCTGCGGTTTTCCATTTTTTGTTAAGTTCATCAATTTCAAGGCGCAGGCCATTTGCCTTATCCCTGACCCATGCTGCTTTTTCGTATTCCTGACTTGCAACAAGTTCCCTTTTCTGTTCATTAAGCTTGCTGTATTCAAGTTCAAGCTGTTCAAGTCCTTCCGGTCTTGTATCTTCAAGAATCTTTTTTGCAGCTCCTGCTTCATCAAGAATATCTATTGCCTTGTCCGGCAGGAACCTTTCGTTTATGTAGCGTTTAGAATACTTTACAATCAAAGGAATTACATCGTCATCGTATTTTACGTGATGATATTCTTCATAATTTGCTTTAAGACCATTAAGGATTTCTTCTGTTTCTTTTTCTGAAGGTTCATCTACATGAACAATCTGAAAACGGCGCACAAGGGCACTGTCCTTTTCAAAATATTTTCTGTATTCCTTTGTTGTTGTAGCACCGATTATCTGAAGTTCTCCGCGGCTTAGGGCTGGCTTAATCATATTGCCTGCATCAAGTCCGCCTTCAGGACCGCCTGCTCCAATTATGGTATGAAGTTCATCAATAAAAAGAATAATATTTTTTGCGTCTTTTATTTCTTTCATTACACGCTTAAGGCGCTCTTCAAATTCACCGCGGTATTTTGTGCCTGCAACCATGGCAGCAAGGTCCAGCTGAATTACACGCTTGGAAAGCAAATCAGAAGGAACATTTCCTTTTTCTATTCTCTGTGCCAGGCCTTCTACAATGGCTGTCTTGCCCACTCCAGGTTCGCCTAAAAGAAGCGGATTGTTTTTTGTCCTGCGGCTTAAAATCTGCACTACGCGCTGAACTTCCTTATCCCTGCCCACAACCGGATCCATGGCTCCTTCTTTTGCAACTTCCGTAAGGTCACGGGAAAACTGTGCAAGGATGCTGTCGTTTTTTGCTTTTTTCTGCTGGGTACTACCGTCTGACATAAAGGGAACTGCATTATCGCCTATAAAATTACCTTCGTCAGATTCAAGTTTCTGGTTCATTGCAGAAGAAGGAATCTTACGCTGTATTTCAATTATTGCTTTTTTTATCTGATCGGCAGATATTTCTGCCTTTTTAAAATATGCCCACAAAAGGGAATGTTCTTCCGTAACGGCAGCCAAAATCATGTGTTCTGTGCCTACATAATTATTGCCCATGGCTTTTGCAACAAAGGCACACTGCTTTAAAAACTTGTCTGTTCGTTCAGAATTTGGAAACGTCCTTAAATCCGGTGCAGGATATTTTGTAATAAAGTTCTGCTCAATGGCAAGCTGCATGGTAAGGACATTGATTCTTAAGCTCTGAAGGACAATATATCCTAAGCCGTCTGCTGATTTTAAAAGAGCAAGAATAATGTGTTCAGGGTCAACAGCCTTGCTGCCTGAATTATATGCTTCATCCTGTGCAAGGGCTACTAAAAGTCTTTTTGCCCTTGGCGAAAAATTCTCATACATAACAAACCTTCCTTAAGGCTTTTCTATTTCTTCAAATGATTCCTGCAGAATAAGAGCCCTCAGACGTTCTATCTGTTTTGCCTTATTATCCTGAATATCCTTTTCAAATTTAAATTTACCCGTATTTAAAACATACTCTAAATGTCCTTCCTGAATTCTGTAAAGAAGGGCATGAAGTTCTGTATCTTCAATGCCGCTTAAAATTCCTAAATCCACTCCGAATTTTATGCCGCTTATAATATCAACTGCTTCTTTTAAATTAATAAAAAAACTGGACTTTGCAAGGGCAAGGGACCTGTATGTATAGTTTGCAATTTCAGTTACGCGGGAAGACCTGCATTTTTTTCTTGCATTAAGTTCTGCCTTTACAACTTCCTGAACTGCAACCTTCATGGAAGCAAGCTGTTCAAGTTCTGTCCCCCCTGCACTGCTTTTTGTCGTAAGCTTATAGTAAGCTCCCAAAGCAGAACCACGGCTTCCGTAACCGCTTAAATTTCCTGTGCTGCCGGAACCGTAACGTGCACGCAGGTCAAAACCATCATCTGAAAGTTTTTTTGCCAGGTTGCCTACTTCCTGTAAAAGTGAACATGCAGGAAGATGGAGCACAACGGAAAGGCAAAGGCCGCTCCCAGAATTCAAAATAAAACTTGTAAGATAGCCGAAATCATAGCTTGCTGCATACTGAACATGCTTTTGAAGTTCGCCGTCAATCTGATAAACACTTTTTGTTGTTTCATCTAAAGCAAGGCCGGATTTAAAAGAAGACAAAACGGAATGGTCTTCTGTGTTTACGGTGCAGGCAAGCATTCCGTCGTTGCGCATGATGATTCCGCCTTGGGCAATATCACTATTTTCAAGAATGGCTCTTTCGTGCATTATCTTTTTTCCGATGGCATCCAGCTTTTCTATGGAAACAGCCTGATAGTCATCTGCATCAGCAAGATAATTAAAGGCATCAAACATTATAGACTGAATGCGGTCTGCTTCTGCCTGATGAAGTTTTGGCGGAAAAGGAAAATTTGCAAGATTTCTTCTTAAAGTAGAAGTTGAAGAAATTACAACATCCTGATTAAGTCCGGGACTAGTATACCATGCATCAGAAACAGAAGATTTTTCTTTCTTTAACATTACTGGTCCTCTTTCTGGCTTGCAGCAGAACCATCAGAAACTGCATGACTTTCCAATGCTTTTAAATAGTCGCGGTACATGGCAGCCTTTTCATAATCTTCCCTTTCAAGGGCATCGTTCAGCTTATTCTGAAGGATTACACGGTCATTTAAAACAGAATGAATTGTAGAAAGGCGTGCAGGCATGGTTCCCTTAAATACATCCTTTACGCCGTTATTTTCCAAGGCCTGCCTTATTTCATTTTTAAAAATTGCGTAGCATTCAGGGCAGCCTGTTTTGCCAGTCTTTTTTATATCTCCAAGTTTAGTTCCGCAGACAGGGCAAACCCTGTTTTCCCTTTCTGTAATCTTTTTTGAAACTTCTGAAAGTTCTTTAAAAAGATTACCAATAGAAGACTCAATGCTTTTAGGATCAGGAGAAATTCCCCTGTCTATGGCACATTCAAGACAAATATTTATTTTTCTGCGCTGACCTAATCCGGTCATCTGTTCCATAAAAATTACGGCTTCCCGTTCGTGGCAAAAGTCACAAATCATCAAAATTTCCTCATACCTTAAGTCTAATATACAATAAATTCTATAAAAATTCAAAAAACAACATATAATAAATATCATATTATATAAATAAACGCCTTTCGGCAGAACCAGGCCTGAAAAAAAGGCTTCCGCACTACGTTTGTGCAGATTTTTTTTCATTCCTGAACCTGCCTACGGCGTTTATTTGCAAATGAAATATTACAGCATTTTAATCTAATATAACTTAATTCTTACTTAATACTTCCGTTATGTTGGATTTGCCGGCTTTTATTGATGGTAAGACAGACACTATAATGGAAAGAACTATTACTGAAACCATTATTAAGCATATTTCTGACCATGGTATTACAACAGGTATCTGCTGCAGATAAAATGCAGGGTCAAGAAACTTTATATGGCCTGCGTTAAATAAACCAAGACAGAAGTTTACGATATGTTCAACACCGCTTATCAATGGGTTTATAAAAACAGAAATCAATAAACCGGCAGGGATTCCTATTAAAATTCCGCTTAAACCTGTAAAAAGTCCTGTCATTACAAAAGAAAGGGCAATGCCACCGGAAGAAGCACCCGTGCTTTTTAAAATTGCAATTTCCTTTTTTCTTTCCATTACAACCATTACGATGGCAGCACTTATGTTTATGCTTGCAGCAAGGATTATGGCAAACATAATTACAATTAATAATGCCCTTGTAGAAGCAAAGTTTTCAAACTGGGCAGCGTTAATGTTTTTCCATGTATCAATAGAAAATCTGCCGCTGTTAAAATCAGAAAGAAGCATTTTTTTAAGTTCAAGAAGTGTTTTTTCCAGAGTTTCAGAAAAAGTCCTGTCTGTTTCAATGCTTACGTAATATTCCATTGAAGAGTTTTTAAAAGCATTAAAGGCATTTTCTAAGGGAACAAAAACCCACAGAGCATCAAGTTCCTGATAGCCGCATGAAACAATGCCCGTAACCTTAAAAACAGAAACCTTAGGCACAGTTTTGCCTGCAGCTTTTCTTAATGTAATTAACTTTAAATTGTCACCAGCATGAAGTCCAAGGATTTCTGAAAGTTTTTTTCCTATAACGGCATTACGCTCTTTTGATAAATCAATGTCACCTTCAACAATATTAAAGAAAGAAGAAAAATATTTATTCTTTTCAAAAATGTCTTTTTCAACTGCACGCACAGAAGCACCGCTTCTAAAAGAAGAGCCTGCGGCAAGGGCCATAAGATTAACTTCAGAATATGCAGCCACTGCACCATCTGCACTGCACAGGCTGGAAGCAAGGTTTAGCATTTCATTTTCTGATTTTGCATATATAGATTCTTTATCCAGTGTAACCTGAATATCCTGGGTTGAAAGATGAATCATCCTGCCGGTAATGCCTGAAATCATTCCGCTGCTTACGGAAAGAACGGCAACTAAAGGTATTAAACTTACGGCAATGCATATTATGGCACCGGTTAAAGACCTCCTGCCGGAACTTTTTTCTGAACCGCGGTTTGTCTTAGAGAAAAAAACTTTTTTTGCATAAAGTAAAGAAGAAGCAAAGGTCATTTCTTTTCCACCAGGCTGCCCTTTTCTATTGAATAAACCACATCACCTTTTGAAGCAAGGTTCATGTCATGGGTAACAAGGACAAGTGTTTTTCCGTATTTTTCAGAAAGAGAAAAAAGCATATCGCCTATTAAAACTGAATTTTCAGGGTCCAGGTTACCCGTAGGTTCATCGGCAAGAATAAGTTCCGGATTGTTTACAAGGCTGCGGGCTACGGCAACACGCTGACGTTCACCACCGGAAAGTTCAGAAGGCAGGTGGTCTTTTCTGTCTGAAAGTCCTATATCTTCCAGCAGCTGAAGTGCCTTTTCCATTGCCTGTTTTTTAGGAACACCTGCCATATAAGCCGGAAGAAAAATATTTTCAACTGCCGTAAAATCCTTTAAAAGATAATGAAACTGAAACACAAGACCAAGGACATTTTTTCTGAAGTCATTTTTCTGCCTTTCGTTCATAAGGCCTACATTCTGACCGTTGACAAAAACATTGCCGGAAGTTGCATTATCAAGGCCTCCGATAATGTTAAGCAAGGTAGATTTGCCGCTGCCGCTTTTTCCGACTATAACGCACTTTTTGCCGCGTTCAACATTAAGGGAAAGATTCTTTATGATTGTAAGGGTTTCTCCGGAAGAAACATAAGTCTTTTCTATATTTTCTAAAGTCAAAATAAATTCATTCATCTCTAAGTACCTCCGAAACAGTCAGCCTTAAAATACTTTTGCCTGCAATCCAGGATGCCGCCATAGAAGAACAAAGCCCGAACATAAAAATTACAAAAACTTCATGGGGAACAAGCCTTGACGGTATGGAAGCATAAACGCTGAACATGGAATTTCCAGTAACAGCCGCAGCAGTTTCAAATATTTTTGAAATATTTTTGCTAAGAGTTATTCCAAGAATAAATCCCGGAACAGCCCCTAGCAAACCTGTCTTAATTCCCTGAAAAAGGAAAATATTGCGTATGCTTTTTTTTCCACCGCCCAAAGCAGAAAGAACTGCAATTTCTGTCTTGCGTTCATAAACTAGTTTTTTGAATGCATTGTAAATATTTATGGCAACAACAACAAAAATCAAAAGAACCAGAATAAAAAGAATATTTTTTTCCATTCTAAGGACGCCGAAAAAGCCGCGGTTAAATTCACGCCAGCTTACGGCATTTACATCAGGAAAGTTTTCTTTAATTTCGTTAAGGACGGCAGAATCACCTGCTGAAGATTTAAGTTTAAGTCCGTAAACTAAAGGACAATCTTTTCCAAAATTGCTTTGACCTGCATTCATGTTTATAAAACAATAGCCTGCATTAATATCAGCATATCCGCAGTAAAAAATTCCCTTGACCGTAAAAATCCTGCTGGCAGAAAGAAGGTCAGTATCAGAAGAACCGCTTAAAGCCGCTATATTTACCTTGCTACCCCTTCTTAGACCCAGGTTCCAGGCAATGGTATTTCCAACCACAATGGAATTTTCATCGGCCAAATCAAACTTGCCGGAAATAATTTTAAGTTCCTTTTTAAAGCCTGCATCATGACTCATTATATTTTCAGGAACTGCACGGATTATAGAAGCACTTTGGTTTTCGTTTCTGCCTGCCATAAGCCCCTGTGCTTCTAAAAAAGGCACGGCACAGGTAATCTTTTTATTGTTTTTACAGAATTCAAGGAATTCATTTTCCCTGTCTTTTGCAATTCCGGAAACCCTTATATGATAGGAAGAAATTTCCATAATGGAATCTATGTAAGACATCTGGAATCCGTTCATTACAGCCATAACAACAATAAGTGCCATAACGCCAAAGCACACACCTAAAGAAGCAAGAAAGGAAGTTACGGCCGTTCTGCCTTTACGGTCTACTTTAGAAAACCGCCGGGAAACAAAAAATACCCATTTAAAACTGCTCATAAACTTTCTCCAGCAAAAATAATCTTTTCTTCTGTTTTTGTTCCGTCTTCATATTTAGACCTGACCTCTGCTCCGCCGGGAAAATACAGATATTCATAATAAGAATTTTCACATGTGTATTCAACACGGCTTCTTAACTTACCGTCTTCATAAAATTTAATGTCAGGGTTATCAAAACCTTCCTTGTATATATATTTTTTTTCTGCAACGTAAACAAGCACGTCTTTCTGCCTGAGTGTAGTTTCGTTTTTACGCTGCTCGTAATGTTCCTGTTTTTCGTAAGATATGCGGTTCTGTTCGTCATAGGAATAATAATCTATTTCTGAAAGATTTTTTTTCCTGGCCTTTTCTTCTTTGGTGGTTTCTTCCTTATTATTTTCTTCTTTCTTTTCAGATTCTTCTTCTGTAAGTGAATAAACAGAAACCTTAACCGGCAGAAGCTTTTCATTTAGCACGGAATCAGAAAAAGTATTTGCAATAAAATCGTCTTCCGTCATGTAAATGGCATTGTCTTTATAAAACCAGTTCTTTTTATTGACCATAATGGCATCGGCAAAGGAACTGGAGTTTTTCCACTCTATTTTTTCTATAATCCTGTATGATGAATCAAATTTAGAACGGCTAAAAATATCTTTGTTTACTGAAACTACGGAAGACCTTAAACCGTCTTTGCTGCCTACAGCAAATTTTTCTTCTCCTGCCTGATAAAACTTTAAATGCCTTTCCTTATCCCTTAAGTAAACTTCTACAAGGGTTTCTTTTTTTTCTGATGAATTTTCTGCACCATTTTCTGCAGGCTCTGGTTCCGGAAGAACAAGTTCTTCTGCACTGCCATACTGGTTTTCTTCAAGATTTAAAAACCTGATAAGCTCAAGGCGCTTTTCAACTTCCTGCGGACTGGACGTAAGATTTTTTTTAATAAGTTCAGAATACCTCTGCTGACGTTCATTTAAAATAGGAAAGAGAAGATATAAACTTAATGCAGCAGAAACAATATCCATTATTTATAAACCTAAAAATTCATTTACATATTTTTCTGCATTGAATTCTGCAATGTCTTCGTAATGTTCACCGGTGCATACAAACAAAGCTGGAATGTTAAGATCCCGGCAAATGGTAATGATTCCGCCGCCTTTGGCAGTAGAATCGTATTTTGTAAGGATCACTGCATCCAGGCCTACGGCATCGTTAAAAACTTCTGCCTGTCGCACTGCATTCTGACCCGTTGTTGCATCGATGACAAGGATTTTTTTATAGCAGCCTTCGTCTGCCTTGGAACTGCAGATTCTGTCAATTTTCTTTAATTCGTTTACAAGGTTTTCTTTATTATGAAGACGTCCTGCCGTATCAGCAAGGACAAGCCCACCGCCTGCAGAACGGCATGCATCAGCAGCATCAAAAACAACGGCAGAAGGATCACTGCCCATCTGGTGCTTTACAACACGGATTCCAAGTTTTTCCCCGTGCATGGAAATCTGGTCCACGGCAGCAGCACGGAAAGTATCGGATGCAGCCATAAGGACATTTACGCCGCGGTCTTTAAATAGACTTGCCATTTTTGCAACGGAAGTTGTCTTGCCCACACCATTAACGCCAAGAATCATCCATACGTTAACTTTATTATCTTCCGGCTTAAAGGAAACTGCCTTAACCATAGTAAGAAGCTGTTCCTTTAAAAGTGCAGAAATTTTTTCCTGGTCCTTTATTTTTTCCTGCCTGCATTTTGCTTCAAGTTCATCCGTAATCTGCACTGCATTTTTTGCGCCGATGTCCCCTTCTATAAGGGCATCGGTTAAATCTTCAAAAAAGACATCTGATTCGTTCTTTCCGGATTTAAAAAGGCTTTTAAGTTTTTCAGCAAAAGAAAGTTTCATTTTATTTCTCCTGTGGCATTAGTTTCTGTATCTATTTCTTCAGTTTTATTTTCGCTTTCAGCAGGGGGGCTGTTCTGATCACTGTCAGAACCTTCAATGCTTTCTGCAGCCTTATTTTCAGCATTTTCAGTTTCTGTTTCAACAGCCTTTACGCTCTGTGCTGCACGTTTTTCAAGTTTTTTAATTTCGCGCTCACTGGCTTTATGGGCATTGGCAGGCAATACAGAATTAGCCGCAAAAAGATAACGCACAAGTTCTACAACAAAAAGGCTTGTGCAGGCTATTGTTATGCCAAAACTGATGTCCCGTTTTTTCTGCAGTCTGTTTACTTCATCAAGGTCATTCTTAGAACCGTTATTATAGGCACCGATTGCTGCATTTAACTGTCCCGTATAATAAAGTGTAAAAGGCATGGAAAGAACAAGCAGGGAATAGGCCCTGTATGTCCAGATTCTTCGCTTATCAATATAAGCTTCATGATCCCGTGCCTTGCCGTTTGCTACAAGAAAAGAATCATTTTTAGTAAGTTTTTCCGGAACATAATAAAAAAAGCTTTCGTTGTCTCCGTCTTCATTTTTTCTGTCAGAAACAAAATTACCTATTACCGCTTCGTTGCCTGCCGTAAACTTGCCATAGTAGTTCTGTTCAAAAATATCGCCAGCAAACTTTCCGTCTGCATAGATTTTTCCTTTATCTGCCTTTTTAGGCGCAATGGAAAATTCATACTTCTTTTCTTCTACCATGTCTGCCTGAATTATGAATTTATCCCATCCTGTAAATTCATAAGTAATGTTCCTGCTGAAATATCCCTGACATTCAACCTTAACGGAATGCTTGCCGGAATCCAGATTCAGCTTTTCAGGAACTTTTTCATAATAAATGCCGTCAACAGTAACATGGGACTTTTCTAGAATTTCAGCAGGAGTAATTTCAAAAAAAACTTCAACCGGCTTATGGTTTGTAATCAACGGACAAAAATAAGAAGCAATGTTTGCAGCAACCTGATTTGTATTCCTTATTCTGCCAACTTCCGTAACCGTGCCAAGACGTTCCCTGCCCGGGTAAAGATAGAGCGAACACGTAATGGAAAAATATTCGCCATAGACAGTAA
This sequence comes from Spirochaetia bacterium, assembly GCA_022768865.1. Taxonomy (GTDB): domain Bacteria; phylum Spirochaetota; class Spirochaetia; order Treponematales; family Treponemataceae; genus Treponema_D. The sequence continues at coordinate 12,984 of JALELH010000026.1, read as the reverse complement.
TGGTACCGTCTATTAAGCCGTTGATTTTTGCACTGGTCATTTCTTTTTCAAAGGCACGGCTTTCAGGACCTTTGTTTTTTAAGCTGTCACCGGGAACATAAAGTTCCGTTGAATCATTCTTATAAAGCAGGATTTTTTCTTCCTGTGTTTCAGGCAGAAGTTCTTCCTTTTTTTTTACAAAAAGATTTGTAAGGGGGTTAAAGAAAAGCATGAAGTCTGATTCGGCAACGTTTTCTTCCGGCTTTTCGTAGCGGTCTTTGTATTCCGTCTTTATCTGTTCCGTATTGTTTAAGTTTTCTTCTATTTTGTCTTCTATTTCTTTTATAACTGCCTGCTGTTTTTTTATGGCCTTTTCAAGTTTTTTTTTGCTGCTTGTTGTAAGAACAAGGGAATCCCTTTTCTTATACTCCTTTGAAAGCTGAAGGAAAAGGCTCTGGCGTTCAACCAGATAAGATTCCAGGCTTCTGTTCATCATTTCCCTGCCGGAAGTTTTTCTTATTAAGCCTTCGGAAATCTGTTCCAGAATAAGCTGCGGCATAAGGGCAGAAAGTTCTTCTTCTGAAATGTCGCGTTTTTTGCTCTGCGTAAATTCAAACCTCTTTGCTGCAAGAACCCAGTCTTCAGCAAAGACATTAGAGGACAGATACAAAAAAAGGATTATGCAAAATAGGAACTTTTTCAAATACAGGCTTTTACTCCATATCATCCATATCGTCGTCATCTGGAGTAACGGAAAGTCCCTTCCATTTTGCAGACAAATATTCATCAAGGAACGGGTCAATGTTCCCGTCCATAACATCCTGAATATTACCAATCTTAAGCTTCGTGCGGTGATCGTTTACCATGGTATATGGCTGGAAAACATAAGAGCGTATCTGGCTGCCGAAAGAAATGTCCTTCTTTTCACCGGCAAACTTAGAATTTTCCTTTTCTTTCTGTTCCTTATAATATTCGTAAAGCCTTGACTTAAGGATGCTCATGGCAGTGGCACGGTTCATAAGCTGGGAACGTTCGCTGTCGCAGGCAACGACAATGCCCGTCGGAATATGGGTAAAGCGCACGGCAGATTCAGTTTTGTTGACATGCTGGCCGCCCTTGCCGCCGGAACGGAAAGTATCTATGCGCAGGTCTTTTGGTTCAATGTTTACTTCAATGCTGTCGTCAAGGACAGGGAAAACGTAGACAGAAGCAAAAGAAGTGTGGCGGCGTGCGTTGGCATCAAAAGGAGAAATCCTGACCAGACGGTGAACGCCTGCTTCACCTTTTGTGTATCCGTAAACATAGTCTCCGGAAATTTTCATATTGATGGACTTTAAGCCGCCTTCTACTTCTTCCTGAGAAACAACTTCTACTTTGTATCCGTGGCGTTCTGCCCAGCGCTGATACATTCTTGAAAGCATGAATGTCCAGTCGCAGGCTTCTGTTCCCCCTGCACCGGCATGAACAGAAAGAAAGCAGTCGTTTTTATCAACTTCGTCGCTTAAAAGGTTTATGATGCTGTAGTGTTCATAATCTTTTTTTGCAGCTTCATACATTTCCTTAAGTTCATTTTCCAGGCCCTGATCATTTTCTTCCAGTGCCATCTGATACATGGTTTCAATGTCGTCAATATCCTTGACAAGCTTCTGCCATGGTTCAATTCTTCCCTTAAGAAGCTTAATGTCGTTCATAACCTTTGTGGCCTTTACGTTGTCGTCCCAGAATCCAGGAGCATTTGTAACGGCTTCTTTTTCTGCAATTTTTTTATTTATGTCATCTACATCCAGACGGTTCCAGACAGAAAGAATATCTTCCTTTAAATGAGCAATTGGTTCCTGATAATCTTCTACCATAATATTTTCCTATAATTGAATTGATTTTTAAAATTGAATTTGAGCCGACTGTTTGCCCTGTCATGTTTTTTTAACTGGTGCATTCACCGGAGAAAACTGACGCTTGCGCCATTTCTTCTGCTTCATTTCCGTAAGGACAAAAAGACCATTTACAGGAAACTGATACAGCCTGATTTTATCGTAATAATCAGTAACCCTGTCTATGTCTCTTTTTAAACTGATAAGTTCTTCTTCTTTAATTTTCATACTTTCCCAGCAGCAGCGCTGGATTTTTTCAAAACCGTAGCGTGTAAGGATATCTACAAGGAATTTACCGCTTTCAAGCCCGCCGGGTTCAATCATTACAGAAACAAACATATTTAATAGAATAAATGAAACACAATCTATTGTCAAACAGACTTGAAAAGACCGGCATTTTAGTAGAAAATAAAAGGCATGAAAAACAGAATCTGTTTAAAACTTTTAGCATTAACTTTTGTAATTTCAGTTTCGGCAGCATTTGCCCAGTCTACAAAATCCGTTGTAACGGGGATAAAGGCAGAATCTTCTTCTGCAAAGTCGGTTACGGTTACATGGACAGCACCGGCAAGCTTAAAATCCCTGTCTGCCCTTATTGTTTACAGATCATTAAAGCCATTTACATCATTTGCAGAAATTGAAAAAAAAGAACCTGTTGCAGTTTTAATGCCAAATGAAACATCCTACACAGATTATTTAACCACAACAAAAGAATATTACTATGCCGTAGTTTCTGCCATAGGAGCACAGAAAGATTCTGAAAGCGAACTTTACTTTGACGAAGAAACAGACGTAAAAAATGACTATTCGACGGACAATAAGCTTTTAAGGACTGTTCTGCCAGGGGTAAACGCCACAATAAAAGGCGCCCGCGTAAACAGGCAGAAAATGAAATCTACCATTAAAAGTGCAGAAACTCCCGCAAAAACTTACGGAAACGGAGCATTAAGAGAAACTCCCCTTCCATACATCGATATTCTTGATGAACAGCCTGTCCATGAACCGACAATTTCTGAAGAATCAAAAAACAAGGCTAAAACCTTAATCAGAAAAAACAGAAAGCAGAAACCACAGCCGCTGCCGATTCATATTTTTGAAGAAGACCTGGTAAGCCCTGCTGGCGGAGACGAATATCTTCTGTTTGACATCCTTAAAACATACTTTATTAAAAAGAAGTATTCAGAATCCATTACGCATTTAAGGAATTTCCTTGCCCAGAACAGAACCAAGGAAGTTGCAGACAGGGCAAGCTTTTATCTTGGCGAATCCTACTATTATACAGGCAATTTTTCTTTAGCCTTAACAAAGTTCCTTACACTGGAAAAACCTTACCCGGAACTTTGCCGACAGTGGATAGACAGTTCTTTAGACCAGCTTAATTAAACGTTTTGTTGTGTGTGGCACACCAGTGCCGTTGTGTGTGTCACACCAGTAACGTTGTGTATGGCACAACAGTAGCGTTGTGTGTGACACACCAGTAGCGTTGTGTGAGACACACCAAAACCAGATTTTGTGCCTATCTTATTTGAAATTTTGCAAAAACTGTGCTATTATAATAGAACTATGGCAAAACCAAAGACAGAATTTACAGTAAATCAGACAATTGTTTACCCAAGCCAGGGAGTGGGCAAAGTAGTCGATGTTTTCAAAAGAGAATTCAAAGGCGAAATGGTCTACCACTATAAAATCTACATAGAAGTATCTGACATGACAGTTACAGTCCCTGTAGACAACGCAAAACTTCTTGGAATCCGTGCAATTGTATCTAAAGCAGAAGCCAAAAAGGCATTGGATTCCATCAGTGACGAATATGAACCGCCTACATCAGACTGGAAGCTCCGCTATCAGCAGAACCTTGACCTTCTTAAAAAAGGAACAATCGGCGACATTGCAGCAATTGTACGCTGCCTTTACCACCGCTCAAAGGTAAAGGAACTTCCGATTCTGGAACGCAAGCTTTACGAAAACGCAAAAACACTTCTTGAAAACGAAATTGCAGAAGCATATGGAATAGAAACAGAAGAAGTTGAAAAAATGCTCCATGCAAAACTTGAGCCTCTTGGGCTTAAGATAGAAAAGAAGCCAGTTTATACCGATGAAGATGAAAACGATGATGACTTTGAAGACGACACATCAGCATCTTCTAAAGACAATGATGACGACGACGAGGATTAATCCTTGAAATCACTTTCACTTGTTCTTGCTGCAGCAGGTTCATCTGCAAGGATGGGCCTGGGCAAAAAAAAAGAATATCTTGAAATGGCAGGCGGTACGGTTTTATCTTGTGCCGCCCGCATTTTTTTAGAAGCAGCAGATTTTTCCACAATAGTAATTGCCATTCCCCCAAACGGAAAAGAAGACGCACAAAAGGCACTTTTTGCAGACAAAGAGATAAGTGTCCTTTTGCATAACGTAAATCTTCTTTTTGTTGAAGGCGGAAACACAAGGCAGGCTTCAGTATACAGGGCAATCAGTGCAATTCCAGAAAAAGATTCCATAGTATTGATTCACGATGCAGCACGCCCTTTTGTTTCAAAAGAAATAATCAATAAAACAATAGAAGCAGCCCGCATACACGGAGCAGCGGCTCCTGGCATTGCACCCGTTGACACCCAGAAAGAACTTTCTTCTGACGGCACAATCAAACGGCACCTTGTGCGCAAGCAGCTCTGCGCCATACAGACACCACAGGCTTTTAGCCTTGCAGAACTTATTATGTGCCATAAAAAAGCGGCAGAAAACAATACAGAATACACAGACGACACGGAAATATGGGATGCTTTTCCGGAACTTACAGGCGGCAGAAAAGTTTTTGTAACGGAAGGAAGCACAATAAATAAAAAAATAACCTTTGTTCAGGATATTCCGGGAAAAGAAAAAATGATAAAAATAGGCATGGGTACAGACCTGCACCGCCTGGTTGAAGGCAGAAAGTTTTATTTAGGCGGCGTAGAAATTCCTTCAGATAAAGGAGAAGACGGACACTCTGACGGAGACGTGCTGCTCCACGCCATAAGCGATGCCCTGCTTGGAGCGTCTGGCCTTGGAGACATAGGTTCCTATTTTCCGCCTGAAGACCCGCAATGGAAAGGCGCAGATTCTAAAATGCTTCTTGCAAAAATATGGGCAGACGTACAGAAAGCCGGCTGGCATCTTAACAACCTGGACTGTGTTGTAGAAACAGAAAAGCCAAAGTTCCTGCCATGGCGGCAGAAAGTAATTGATTCCATTGCAGGCATCCTAAACGTTAAAAGCAGTCAGGTTTTTGTAAAGGCCAAAACCAACGAAAAACAGGATTCAGTAGGAGCCGGCAACGCCATAAAAGCCTATTGCGTGTGCCTGCTGGAAAAATAAGCTTTTGGTTTATTGAATTATTGTCCATATAAAAGCTATAATAGAATCAAATTTATATAAACATGAAGGAAATCAAAATGAAAAAATTTATCATTTCTGCTGTTGCAGTAGCAATGGCATGTTTTGCTTTTGTTTCTTGCAGCAAGAAAGCAAAAAGCAATGAAACTGCAGCTGCATCTGTAAAAGTTGCAATGGTAACAGACTCTGGAGACATCAACGACCAGTCTTTTAACCAGACAACTTATGCTGCAAGCAAGGCTTTCTGTGAAGAAAACAATCTTGCATTCAACTACTACAAGCCTGCAGGAGATTCTACTGCAGACCGCATTGCTTCTATCAATGCTGCCATTCAGGATGATTACAATGTTGTAGTCCTCCCGGGATTCCTTTTTGCAGAAGCAATTGTTGAAACTGCAGAACTCAATTCCGATGTAAAGTTCATCGGCCTTGATGTAAGTGAATTTGACATCATGTCTGCTGCAGAAGCAAAAGGAAAGAAAGACTGGAAGATTCCACAGAACGTATTCTGTGCTGTTTACGAAGAACAGATTTCAGGATACATGGCAGGATACGCTGCCGTAAAAGAAGGATTCCGCCATCTTGGATTCCTTGGTGGAATGGCTGTTCCTGCCGTAATCAAATTTGGTTTCGGATACGTACAGGGAATCAACGCTGCTGCAGAAGAAATGGGCATTGCAAAAGATGTTACAGTTGAATACGTTTACGGCGGTCAGTTCTATGGCGACCCGCAAATCAAGGCTTCTATGGACGGCTGGTACAAGAACCGCGGTGTTGAAGTTGTATTTGCCTGCGGCGGTGGAATCTGGAATTCAGCAGCTGATGCAGCAAAAGATATTGGTGCAAAGGTAATTGGTGTTGATGTTGACCAGACAGCACAGATCAACAAATACGCAGACGGAATGTGCGTAACTTCTGCAACAAAGGGTCTGGGTGCAACTGTCAAGGCTGTTCTTGGTGCAATCCTTTCAGACAACTGGTCTACATACGCAGGAAAAGTAGAATCGCTCGGCCTTGTTTCTGCTACAGAAATAGAAAAGAACTATGTTCAGCTTCCGACAGAAACATGGACAATGAAAAACTTTACTGTAGAAAACTACAAATCACTGGTTGCAGACATCTATAATAAAAAGCTGTCAATATCAAGCGATATAGCAAATGTACCTGCACATACAGTTACACTCAACATTTATCCTAACATTAAATAGCATTTGATGTTATAAGGGCTGCCGTTCAAGCATTAAGACTAGAGCGGCAGTTTTTTTTTGTCATACAAAATATCAGGCAGGACGTTCCTATGAATGAAGACTACATTATCGAAATGTCGCATATTACAAAGCGTTTTCCGGGCATTGTTGCCAATGACGACATTACAATTCAATTAAAAAAAGGCGAAATACACGCTCTGCTAGGGGAAAACGGTGCAGGCAAATCCACACTGATGAGCGTTCTGTTTGGGCTTTATCAGCCGGAAGAAGGGGAAATCCGCAAGAACGGCAGAGCCGTAAAAATAAACAATCCAAACGATGCAACGGCATTGGGAATTGGAATGGTGCACCAGCACTTTAAGTTAGTAGAAGTTTTCACTGTACTGGACAACATCATTCTTGGCACAGAACCTGTAAAGCACGGCTTTATAGACAGAAAGCTTGCAAGACAGAAAGTAATTGAACTAAGCAGCAGATACGGTCTTTCCGTAGACCCTGATGCAAAAATAGAAGACATAACTGTAGGAATGCAGCAGCGTGTAGAAATATTAAAGATGCTCTACCGCGAAAATGAAATACTAATATTTGATGAACCGACTGCAGTCCTTACTCCACAAGAAATAAACGAACTTATGCACATAATAAAAAACCTTGCAAATGAAGGCAAGTCCATTCTCTTTATTACACATAAGCTCAATGAAATAATGGCAGTTGCAGACAGATGTTCTGTCCTAAGAAAAGGAAAATACATTGAAACTGTAGAAACAAAAAATACAACAAAAGAAGAACTGAGCCGCATGATGGTAGGCCGCAACGTTAATTTCGTTGTAGAAAAAGCACAGGCAAAACCTGGTAAAGTAATTCTTGATGTAAGGCATTTGAGCGTTGCAAGCAGGATTCATTCAAACCTTGCAGTAAAGGATGTTTCAATGCAAGTCCGTTCAGGCGAAATCGTATGCATTGCAGGCATAGACGGAAACGGACAGTCTGAGTTTATCTATGGACTTACAGGACTTGAAAACATTGTAAAGAACCCTGATACAAAGATAACTCTTGATGGAAACGACATCACAAACAAATCAATCCGAGAAAAAAACAAAGCCGGCATAAGCCACATTCCGGAAGACAGGCACAAGCACGGTCTTGTCCTTGACTACAGGATTGACCAGAACATGGTTTTAGAGCGTTACTTGCAGCCGGAATTTGAAAAGGCAGGCTTTATAAAAGATAAAGAAGTAACTTACTATTCTGATAAGCTTCAGTCACAGTATGACGTCAGAAGCGGACAAGGTTCAAAAACAACAGCACGTTCAATGTCAGGCGGCAACCAGCAGAAAGTAATCATTGCCCGTGAAATCGACAAAAAGCACAAGCTTCTTATTGCAGTGCAGCCGACACGCGGCCTTGATGTAGGTGCAATAGAATACATCCACAAGCAAATCGTAGCAGACAGGGATAATGGAGCCGCCGTTCTTCTTGTTTCCTACGAACTTGATGAAGTAATGAGCCTTGCCGACAGGATTCTTGTAATGTATGAAGGGCAGATTGTCGGCCAGCTTGATCCTGAATCAACAACAAATGAAGAACTTGGTCTTTATATGGCTGGTGCAAAAAGAAACGATTATGCAGCCATCATTGACGGAGGCAAATAATGACAAACAAAAACATTGCATTTAGAAAAATAATTTCTTCTGAATCCTTTAAATCAATATCATCTGCCATTTTATGTGCATTGTCCGGCATTCTGGTTGGATTCATCATACTTGCCATCATAAATGCAGAACACGCTCCAAAGGCAATGGCAACAATTTTAAAGAATTTCTTCTACTATAAAAAAACAAACATGAAGCTGTTTTATCTTGGCTCTACTCTGGTAAAATCAGTACCACTGATTCTTTGTGCGCTATCAGTTTTGTTTGCCTACAAATCTGGCCTTTTTAACATTGGCGTTGGCGGACAGTATTGCCTTGGAATCGGAATTACATTGTGGTGTGCATTGCAATGGAACTTGCCATGGTTCGTTTGCATTTTGATGGCTGTAATTGTTTCTGCATTATGGGGTGCAATTTCCGGTGTGCTAAAGGCATTTTTCAACGTAAACGAAGTAATAGCCTGCATTATGATGAACTGGATTAGCCTTTACATAGTAAACATAATGATGCAAAAGGAATCCATTATGGACGTTTCAAAATCAGAAACATTTGCAATAACTGCACGCTCACCGGCTTCACTGCTTCCAAAACTGGGGCTTGACCGCCTGTTTTCAAACAACCAATACGTTACCATAGCCATTCCCCTTACCATAATAATTGCTGTTTTGATTTGGGTTGTATTAAACAAAACCACATTCGGCTATGAACTAAAGGCAACAGGCCTTAACAAAAATGCTGCAAAATATGCAGGCATGAAGGACAAGTGCAACATAATTATTACAATGGCAATTGCCGGAGCCCTTGCAGGACTTGCAGCATCACTTTTCTACCTTACAGACATGCAGCCATGGAAGACAAGTTCAACAGTGCCTGCAATGGGATTCAATGGCATTGCCGTAACATTCCTTGGCGGACTTAATCCGATTGGCGTTCTTGTTGCAGGATACTTTATACAGCATATTACATTCGGCGGTTCTTTAATTGACATGCATTATTACAATCCACAAATTGCAGATTTGATTTCTTCCATAATCATTTATGCCTGCGGATTTGTATTGTTCTTTAAAGACATGATGGCAAAAATTGCCTCACACAAAAAGGAGGACAAATAATGCTTCTGATTCAATACACTCTTATCTATGCTTCTGTTTTGATTCTTGCAGCCCTTGGCGGAATGTTTTCTGAAAGAAGCGGCGTAATAAACCTTGGCCTGGAAGGCATTATGGTGTTTGGAGCATTGGGCGGTGCATTTGTACTACACGCCCTTCCGCAAGCAACACCGGCATTTACAATTATATGCCTTACAATTCTTGCAAGTGCATTATGCGGAATCATTTCTTCAATGCTGCTTGCCGTTGCTGCCATAAACTTTAAGGCAGACCAGACCCTTGCAGGCACTGCCATAAATATGCTTGCAACTGCAGCTGCTACTGTAATTGTAAAGGCATTCAACAATGCAAAATCAAACGGAACAAACCCGTCTGCAATCCTAGATTACATAGAAACAAGAAAGGCATTTGCCATAAAGACTGGTAGCATTGAGCTGAACTGGTATATGCTTGTTACAGTTATTCTTCTTATTGCTTCATATATCGTTTTGAACAAAACAAGGTTTGGGCTAAGGCTTATGGCTTGCGGCGAACATCCGCAGGCAGCAGACAGTGTTGGAATCAACGTTTATAAAATGAGGTATGCCGGTGTTTTGATTTCTGGCCTTTGCGGTGGAATTGGAGGAATCATTTACATTAGTGCCGTCAACAGCCAATGGGATTTTATTTACGGTGTTGCAGGAGCAGGCTTTTTTGCACTGGCAGTAATGATTTTTGGACAATGGAAGCCATTAAGGATTGCACTTGCCGCTTTGTTGTTTGGTGTATTCAGAGCCGTTGCTGATATATATACAGGCTTTGACTTCTTAGTACATCTGGTTCCTGGCGAAGTATATAAAATGCTTCCTTACATCATCTCTCTTCTGGTTCTTGCATTTACATCAAAGAAAAGCCGGGCACCAAAAGCAGAAGGCATTCCTTACGACAAAAGCGTAAGATAGCAAAGATTTAGGATTTTACAGCACAGTTCAAATTGGGCTGTGTTGTTGCCATTTTGCTTATTCAATATCCATTCATCTATTGTGCGTTTTTCTTTAGAAAAGTTTACAAGGAAGTTTACAAAACAGCTTTCAACATCTTTGTTTGGAAAGTCCAAAGTATATTCGCCAAATTAAACTCTTTTTTTATTTCATCAATCAGTTTGTTATAAAGACAAAAAATATGCTATACTTAAGAAGGACAAAACAATTATTATCAGTAGAAAAATGCAGGATTATTTAATGGAATAAACGTGTAATCTCAATGCAAAGGGTGTAAGCGGAATTAAGTTTATCCTTTACACCATACAAGATTCTGTACTTAGTTTAATGTAATACATCAAATACCACCATCTAAAATCCGCTTTAGCAAAAAAAACAAAAGCTCGGACTATAATAACTCAAGGAAAGTTTTTAAGATAAAACACAGAATATTTTGAAAGTTCTGCATTAAATTTACCGACACCAAGTTCTTCACAAAGAGTCTTCTTTTCAGAAAAAAGATTTGTTCCCAACCCAAGTCTTTCGCCTTCAATGTTAAAGCCCATGGCACTTAAAACTGTTGGAAACAAATCAATGACGCCAAATTGTCTTTTTTTGGAATTAACATTTTTATCTGCATTTATAAAGCAGTTATAAACATATCGCTCATGATAAGGTACACCTTCAACAAGAATCGTATCCATTCTTGGATGGTCACCTGTTATAACAATTACCGTATTTTCATAGAAATCCTGATTCCTGCACCATTCAATAAATGCATTCAATTGTTTATCCTGACATTGCAAAACATTACAAAGCCTTTCGGAATAATTATTACCACATAAAGAACATATATAGCCACCTATGTGATGAGTATCAACTGTAAGCATTGTAAAATTAAAAGGCTGATTTTTGGAAGACAACTTCAAAAGTTCATCTTTAGCTATCTTAAATAAAATTGAATCTTCAAATCCCCACCATACCCAATAATCATCTGAAATATATTTTTGACGGCGAGCTTCAAAAATATCAAAAACATTATAATCACCATGCTGCTCAAAAAACTGCTTTCTACCTGCAAAATTTCCGTCAGAACCACATAAAAATTCCTGGAAATACCCGAAACCTTTTAGAATGTCACCAATAGCAGTCACGCCAGAAGCAAAACTTTTTGCCTGATCCATAGAATTTCCCCCTATCGGGAATGCAAAAGGAATTCCTGAAGAAGAAGAAAATAAAGACCCCATAGTCCAGCCAGCTCCGGAAAGACTATATGCACCTCCTAAACCGTCAGAAGCGCTAAAATTAATATTTTCTTTAGCCAGTCGTGAAAGATTTGGAATATAATTTTCAGTTTGCCTTCCACCAACATCTTTTGAGGCATAAGTAGTTTCCATGCTTTCAAGATATATATAAATCAAATTCTTCATTTTTGAAGGTTTTGTAATTTGAACCGAATTCGGATATACATAATACTTTTCATAAATTTCCGTTTTTTGAGAAACCAACTTGTAATAATCAATTAACTTCAAGGTTCTGTTTACAGAAATAAAAGCATATAGAAGGACAAAAATTGAAAATATAATATGAGAAAATCTAAATATTTTTATGAGAGAAATCTTGTAGCTTTCAAAAGCTAATACAACTTCCTTATGAAAAAAAGCTTTTTTCCAAACTATGAAGAAAATAGCAAAAGCAATCACAAAAGATATGATTACAAATTTCACACCGGCAGATACTATGATACTTGTAACATTGTCAGATGTACCAATCAAAGGCATTGCTATAGTGCCAATCAAATCTTTAAATGACAAGTTATAAACCTTGTTATACCATTTTATTGCCAATAGTAAAAAAAATGATAAAAAGTTCAAAAACAAAAGAACAAGGGGACGATATGTAAAAGTTTTTATATTGGCTTTTTTTTCTAACACAGCATATCTGGAACCAAAACAGTAAATAAATGAAACAAAAAAAAGCAATACGGAAAATCTATAGTCGGTAGACGAATAGTCTAACAAAAATAAATATTCAAAAATTACACGCGTTAAAATAAAAGAGAAAACAATCGCAAAAATATAATGTATGAAAAGTGAAAAAACTGTTTCTTTCCTTTCTGAGATTTGAAAGATAAAGAAAGGTATCAGAGGAATAATTAAAACTGAAATATCCATTATTCCTTAACCTTAGAAAGAAAACTTTTTGGAATTAAATTAATGGCAATGCCCAGCAATAAAGAAGCTGCAAAAGCTATCAGAGTATATTTAAAGGAACAGAGGATTTCCATATTATTTGTAATTCCTTTAAATAAAAACCTGAAACAGCACTCAGAAAACAAGTGAATCAACAGAGAATAACATCCATACGAAGACCAAAAACTAACATCACTCTTCAATGATTTTTTTGACTTTAAAATAAAAATACAAGTCATAGGAACTAGAAAAAGATTAAAAAAAATCATAACTGCCATAAATTTCTCCATTAAATAAAAAATATATTTACAAGCTCTTTCAAAATCATGAATTCAAACAAAAAAAGTCCGCACTTGCCATTTTCTTCCATCAGAAAAACTAACAGTGCGGACATTTGAAATATAATTATTATTTGAAAATTCTATTAAACCAAAAAAGAGACTATATACAGTATTGCGTATTGCGTATTGCGTATTGCGTATTGCGTATTGCGTATTGCGTATTGAGTATTGCGTATTGCGTATTGCGTATTGCGTATTGCGTATTGCGTATTGCGTATTGCGTATTGCGTATTGCGTATTGCGTATTGCGTATTTTTTGCCGAAATCATTTCTTTTGCAATCCTTAATATAAAGTATAACA
>JALELH010000105.1 GCA_022768865.1 Spirochaetia bacterium | reverse complement strand
AAGATGAACAAAGGGTTCAAACGGCATGAGCATGGAATGCGGATGATTTTTACGTTAGCAGGGTAGTCAAGACGGTTGTTTCCGGCCAGGTCAGCACCTGCGTAAGAACACCAGTTGCAGCAGAAAGCTACGATTTTTGGTGTCCAGTTCTTATTTGATTCACTCATAGTACTGCATCAACCTCTGCCAGAATCTGGCTGTTAGAGAATCCGTGCAAGTCCATAGCACCTGAAGGACAGGCAACTGTACATGCACCACAACCCTGACACATAGCTGTATTAACCTGGGAAACGTGTCTTGTAATTGTTGTTCTGTTTGGTCCGCGGAAATCCTTATCAACATAAGAAATTGCACCGTAAGGACAAACGTTAATACACTGTCCGCATCCGTTACACATGTTTTCGTTCGGATGGGCTGTACAAGGGTTTGTTTTAAGTTTGTCTTTAACAAGAAGACAAATGGCTTTTGCAGCAGCACCTGAAGACTGTGCTACAGTTTCCGGAATATCCTTTGGTCCCTGACAGCAGCCTGCAAGGAAGATACCGGCTGTAGGGCTTTCTACAGGGCGGAGTTTAGCATGAGCTTCAAGGAAGAAGTCATTGTTGTCCATTGATGTTGTAAGCATTGTTGCAAGAGGGCGTGCTGACTTGTCAGCTTCGATAGATGCAGCAAGAACAACCATGTCTGCCTTAATGTGAACCTGCTTGTTAAGAATAAGGTCTGATCCCTGAACATCTAAAGTTCCGTCTGAAAGCGGTGTAACTTTTCCAACCTGACCCTTAATGTAGTGAACGCCATACTGTTCAACTGCGCGGCGGTAGAATTCATCAAAAAGTTTACCCGGAGTTCTGACGTCGATGTAGAATACCCAGACGTTGGTATCAGGATAGTGGTCGCGTGTAAGGATTGCATGTTTTGCAGTATACATACAGCAAATCTTTGAACAGTATTCATGACCCTTTGTTGAATCTGCAGAACAGCGTGAGCCTACACACTGAACGAATACAATATTCTTTGGTTCCTTTCCGTCTGATGGGCGTTTAAGGTGACCGCTTGTAGGACCAGAAGCATTGCAGAGACGTTCAAATTCAAGGGATGAAACAACGTCCGGGCTCTGGCTGTATGCGTATTCGTCAAACTTTGTAAGTTCAATAGGATTGTAACCAGTTGCTACGATGATTGTTCCGTATTTTTCTGTAATTACTTCATCCTTCATGTTAAAGTCAATGGCCCCGACACCGCATGCTTTCTGACAGAATCCGCATGCATTTTTGCCGTTCTTTGCTGCCTTCTGGTGAAGACAATAGTTAGCATCAATTGTTGCTACCTTTGGACCAGCCTGTGCAAACGGAATGTAGATTGCTTTCTTGTTATCAAGGTTAAGGTTAAAGTCGTTTGGAACTTTCTTGTTAGGACAAGCTTCAATACAGGCACCACACCCGGTACACTTTGTTTCGTCAACAAAACGTGCATGACGCTTAATGTCAATTGTAAAGTTTCCGATGTAACCCTTTACGCCAACAACTTCTGAATAAGAAAGAATCCTGATGTTAGGGTTCTGGCTTACTTCCGTCATTTTTGGAGTAACGATACAAGATGCACAGTCAAGGGTAGGGAATGTCTTATCGAGCATTGCCATTTTTCCGCCGACTGTAACTTTCTTTTCTACTATGTCTACAGGGAATCCTGCATCTGCAATGTCAAGGGCAGCCGTAATACCTGCAATACCGCCACCAATAACAAGTGCTCTTTTTGTAACAGGAGTTTCTCCTTCTGTAAGAGGAGTGTTAAGAACAGTCTTTGCAACTGCAGCTTTTGCAAGGGCAATAGACTTTTCTGTATTTTCTTCTATATTTTTGCCAACCCATGAAGTCTGTTCACGGATGTTTGCAACTTCTACTTTGAACTGATTGAGACCAGCACGCTGTGCACATGCACGGAATGTTTTTTCGTGCATACGTGGAGAACATGAACAAAGGACAACACCTGTAAGTTTGTCATCTTTGATATGATCTTCAATCATTTTCTGACCGGCAGAAGAACACATATATGTGTAGTCAGTTGAAAAAACAACTTCCGGCATTTTGCCGACTTCTTCTGCAACCTTTTTTACGTCAACTGTACCGGCAATGTTAGTACCACAGTGACATACAAAAACACCAATTCTTTCCATATTTCTGCTGTGCTCCTATTTGCGGTACTTTCTGAATGCACTCATTAAAAGCTGCTGTGGTGTATCTTCGTCCAGTTTTTCAGGAACCTGAGATGGATCAAGATGTAACGGACCACGTTCGCGTTCAACAACAGTGCGTACTGCATCAATAAGTTTTGCTGGTTCTACCTGACGAGGGCAGCGTTCAAGACAAGCAAAACAAGACAAACATGTATAGATTGACTTGCTCTTAAGCAATGGTTCAATGTCGTTGTTTTCTACCATCTGAACAAACTGGTGCGGATGATATTCCATTGCATCATAGTTAGGGCAAGTTGCAGAGCATTTTCCGCAAACCATACATTTTTTAGGGTTAACACCGCTGGTTTCAAGAATTCTGTCTTTGTAACTCTGGATTTCTGCGCTGAGCATTATGCTTCCTCCTTTACACCGAGAGCTTCTGCCAGAAGTTCTGTAAAGTAGATTACGTCCATCTTTGTGTCGCTCTGGTTCTTGATCAGGTTATAGCGGCAAAGAGGACAACTGGTTACGAGGAAGTCTGCTCCCATATCCTGTGCATTTGTAATGATTTTCTTTGCACGGGTCTGTGGAATGGAAGGATCTTCAAAAGAAGCATAGGCACCGCAGCATTCATTGCGTTCTGAATAAATTACTGGTGTTGCACCGATAGCCTTAATGAAGTCTTCAAGGATTTTCGGGTTCTCCGGATCATCAAATTCCATTACTTTTCCAGGACGTAAAAGAAGGCATCCGTAATAAGCGCCGATTCTCTTTCCCTTTAAAGGATTTTTAACGGCAGCCTTAACTTTATCCCAGCCGATTTCGTCGCGGAGAACTTCAAGAAAGTGAAGGACTTTTGTTTCTCCGTGGTATTCAATACCATCCGGAGCAAGATAATTGTTTACTTTGAGAATTGTATTCTCATCATTCTGCAGGTCGTTGTTTACCTGCTTAATAACATTGTAACAAGCTGAACACAATGTTACCAATGCCTGGTTCTTATCCCTGGAAGCTGCAAGAGCACGGACAGAAGGAAGCTTAGAGGCAATTTCATTTTTGCCCGTCGGATAAACACCGCCGCAGCACTGCCAGTCTTCGATTTCTTCAAGTTTAAAACCGAGGGCTTCAGCGCATTTGCGGCCGTAGTTATCAAGTTCCTTAGCCTTGTTCTTTAAAGTACATCCAGGAAAGTAAGAATAAGTCAGTGATGTTGTCTGGTCACTCATATTCTTTCTTTACTCCTATGTTATATATTTACTGTTTGTTGTGCTTTACTTTGCCATTTGTTCCGGATGGAATACCTTGTCAAATTCTGCAGGTGTCATAAATCCAAGCTGAACACAAGCATCCTTCAAAGAGATATTCTTTTCATAAGCCAGGTGACTTGTCTTTGCTGCATTTTCATAACCGATATACGGGTTAAGGGCTGTTACAAGCATCAAAGAATTATAAAGGTTAAAGTGCATCTTTTCTTTGTTTGCAGTAATGCCTACAGCACAGTTGTTGTTAAAGCTTACCATAACTTCTGCAAGAAGCCTTACTGACTGAAGGAAGTTATAGGCAATAACCGGCATGAATACGTTAAGTTCAAAGTTACCCTGTGATGCAGCCATTCCAACAGCAGCATCGTTTCCCATAACCTGAACGGCAACCATAGTCATTGCTTCGCACTGAGTAGGGTTTACCTTGCCAGGCATGATTGAAGAACCAGGTTCATTTTCCGGAATATGGATTTCTCCGAGACCACATCTAGGACCAGATGCAAGCCAGCGCACATCGTTGGCAATCTTCATAAGGTCTGCAGCAAGGGCTTTTAATGCACCGTGTGCAAAAGTAATTTCATCCTTTGATGTAAGTGCATGGAATTTATTAGGTGCAGTAACGAACTTCTTTCCTGTAAGTTCAGAAACTTTTTCTGCAACCAGCTTGTCAAAGCCTTTTGGAGCATTAAGTCCTGTTCCGACTGCTGTTCCGCCAAGGGCAAGCTGCTTAAGGTAAGGAAGTGTTGACTTTAACATTTCCTTGTCGCGTTCAAGGGATGTTCTCCAGCCGCTGATTTCCTGGCTGAACTGGATAGGAACTGCATCCTGAAGGTGTGTGCGTCCTGACTTTACGATTCCTTTGTTTACTTTTTCAAGGTTTTTGAAAGTTTCTACAAGAAGGTCAATTGCTGGGAAAAGCTTGTCTTCAAGTTCAACTACTGCTGCAATGTGCATTGCTGTAGGGAATGTATCATTAGAAGACTGGCTCATGTTAATGTCATCGTTAGGATGGCAGAGCTTTTTACCTGCAATCTGGTTTGCACGGTTTGCAACAACTTCGTTACAGTTCATGTTTGACTGTGTTCCGGAACCTGTCTGCCATACAACGAGTGGGAAGTTTTCGTTAAGTGAACCGCTGATGACTTCCTCACATGCCTTTGAAATGCACTTAAGCTTTTCCTTTGTCATTTTTTCAGGCTTAAGGGCGTTGTTTGCCATAGCTGCAGCCTTTTTAAGGTAACCGAAAGCCTTTGTAATTTCACGTGGCATGGTTTCAATGCCGACGCCGATAAGGAAGTTTTCGTGGCTGCGTTCTGTCTGGGCACCCCAGAGTTTATCTGCAGGAACTTTAACTTCTCCCATGGAATCGTGTTCAATTCTGAATTTTTCCATCTTTATATCCTTAGTTAAAATCAAGCTGAGCGATTACGTTTTTAAGAGCCTGTGCAGACTTCTTGAGCTTTTCTACTTCATCATCTGTAAGTGCCGGAGCAAGGCGTCCTTCAACACCGTTTCCGCCTACAACTGTAGGAATAGAAAGACATACGTCAGAAATTCCGTATTCGCCCTGAAGTAATGTAGAAACAATTGTAACAGAAGGATTGTTGTTGTGGATGATTTCGCAAAGACGTGCTGTTGTAACGCCGATAGCATAGTTTGTGCAGTGTTTTGCTTCAATAATCATACCGCCTGATTTGCGGACATATTCTTCTACATCGTCGCGGTTAAGTTCTGCATGCTTGTTGCCTACTGCATTGTTGTAGTCATTTACAGGAACAGAAGCAATGTTTACGAGTGACCAAGGAACAAATGAAGAATCACCATGTTCACCAAAAACATAGGCATGAAGGTTTGTCTGACCGATGCCGAATTCATCTGCAATCTTTGTGCGCAGGCGTGCTGTATCAAGAAGTGTACCTGTTCCGATAATGTGGTTTGCAGGAATGTTAGAAGACTTTACAAGCTGATATGTAAGGACATCAACCGGGTTTGCTACAAGAACATAAATTGCATCTGGTGCAGCTTTTGTAATCTGCGGAATAATTGACTTGAAAATGTTTACGTTAATCTGTGCAAGGTCAAGGCGTGACTGTCCAGGCTTGCGTCCAACACCAGAAGTAATGATTACAACGTTAGAATTCTTTGCATCTTCGTAAGTTCCGGCGTGGATATTAACAGGAGCCATGTAAGGTGTTCCCTGGCGAATATCCATAGCTTCGCCTTTTGCACGCTTTTCATCAATGTCAATAAGAACGATTTCTGTTGCAACACCCTTAAGACAAAGAGCATAAGCTACAGAAGAGCCAACCTGTCCGGCACCAATAATAGTAATTTTGTTTGCCATAGTAATCTCCTGCAAATATAAATTTGTAATTTACTGATTGAATACAGTACACCCATTAAACAGCATACCATATTAGATAATAATGCATAATTTTTAAGTTGTTAAGTTTTTTTTATAAGCAAATTCAGATAAGTTATGAAAAAATGCGCTTTTTATTAAATTGTGTGAAATACGTCACAGTTAGAAAGAATTGTTGTGAAAGTTTTCACAAGTATCTGCTGTTAAGCAAAGGCGTAAATTCACTGCTAAATTGAATTTTATCCCATTAAAAACTATAATCCATACCATGGACGTTACCAGGCGATTTACAGAAAATGTAATTGAAACAATGAAAAATGCCATAGAAGAAGCCGGTGGAAATGAAGTTTTTTTTGTGGGCAAAATAGACGAAAACGGCATGGTTGTTTCTGTAGAAATCGGTGCACGAGGTAACGAAGATTCCGTAATCGTAAACAACAACGCTGCAAGAACAGGTCATGTTTTAATTCACAATCACCCAAGCGGAAATCTGCGTCCAAGTGAAGCAGATCAGTCCATTGCTTATAATTCAAGTGAATCTTCCATGGGCTTTTATATAGTAAACAATGAAGTAACGGATGTTTACCCCGTTGTTGAACCCATAAAACCAAGAAAACTGCTGCACACAAGTCCGGAAGAAGCTGCCTATTTCCTTTCTAAAGACGGGCCTCTGGCAAAGAAAAATAAAAACTATGAAGAACGCCCAAGCCAGATACAGCTTGTAAAAGAAATTACTACGGCATTAAACGGAAATAAAATCGGTATTTTTGAAGCAGGAACAGGAGTAGGCAAAAGCTTTGCCTATTTAATTCCTTCCATACTCTGGGCCGTAAATAATAAAGAGCGCATTGTAATATCTACGGGAACCATAAACCTTCAGCAGCAGCTTTATGAAAAAGACATTCCTGCAGCACAGGAAATTACAGGAAAAAAAATAAAGGCTGTTCTATTAAAGGGCAGGCAGAATTACGTCTGTCTGCGCCGTCTTTCTGATGCCGTTGCAGAACCGTCTCTTTTTGAAGAAGAAAATGAAGTCATAAATAAGATTGATGAATGGGCAAAAACCTCTTCTACGGGAAGCAGAAGCGATTTAAGCTTTAATCCGCCGGACAATGCCTGGTCTAGGGTAAACAGCGAAAGTGACGGCTGCATGGGTGGCAGGTGTCCATACAGGGAAGACTGTTTTGTAATGAAAGTCAGAAAAGAAGCGGCAGATGCAAACATAATTGTAGTAAACCATCATCTTCTTTTTGCAGATATAGAAAGCCGCATGTCTGGTGCAGGCTACGAAGATACGGCAGTTCTTCCGCCTTATAAAAGGATTGTTTTTGATGAAGCCCACGGCATAGAAGACAGTGCCACAAGCTTTTTCAGTGAATCTTTTACGCGCTTTAAGCTTTTAAAGCAGGTAAACCTTTTATACAGGCAGTGGCGGGGAACAAGGGCCGGCTTTTTAGTTCAGGCTGCGGTTGTTTCTTCTTCTGAAGATTTTTCAGAAAAGGCTGATGGAGCTGTAGAAGCAATTAAAGAAGCTATTGTAATTCTTGATCAGGATGCAGTCCTTTTGCTTACAGACGGCTTTAATGTGCGTATTCATCATGGCAATGCACAAAATTATGCAGAAATTTTTGAAGACATAAAAAAACTTCACGGTGCCGTTTCTGCTTTTGTTGACCTTGCAAGGAATGTAATTGCAAACATCGATGACAAGGATGCAGACATTCCTGCAGTATGGGAAGCAAAAACGGTTCTGCACAGGCTTGAATCTTATTGTGCCCTTTTCAGTGACTTTATAAACTGGGACGAACACGATGATAAGGTCTTCTGGATGCAGAAAGTCCGCCTGCCGCCGAAAACTGCAGGCGAAGAACCTGTTATTTTTGTTCAATTCTATCAGACACCCCTTGATATTGCACCAATGATGAACAAAGGTGTTTTTGAGCCTATGGATTCCGTAGTCTGCACAAGTGCAACCCTGCGTATAGAAAACAATTTCAATTATTTTATGCGCAGGACAGGTGCTGGCTTTGCAGAAAAAGAGCGCCTTGCCGCCGCAACATTTGAATCTCCATTTCCGTATAAAACCAATGTTCTTTTTGGCGTGCCGTCGGATGCGCCTTTCCCTGACAGTTCATATTTTCAGCCTTATGTTGAACAGACTGTGCCAAAGCTCATAGAAGCTGCCGGCGGAAAAACTTTAGTCCTGTTTACTTCTTACGACAGCCTTAAATATACCTACAACGCAACGGCAAGTGCCCTTGCAGGTAAAGGAATTACTTTGTTCAAGCAGGGGGACGACGACAGGTTCCGGCTCCTTGAAAAATTCAAGGAAGATACACAAAGTGTTCTTTTTGCAACGGACAGTTTCTGGGAAGGTGTTGATGTTCCAGGGAACAGCCTAAGCCAGGTTATAATAGTAAAGCTTCCTTTTGCAGTTCCAAATGATCCTGTTTTTGCAGCAAGAAGTGAAGATTTGGAAAAAAAAGGCGGCAATCCTTTTATGCAGCTAAGCGTGCCTCAGGCTGTAATAAAATTCAGGCAGGGCTTTGGACGCCTTGTGCGCCGTGGAGACGACAGGGGAGTAATCATAGTTTTAGACCGCCGCATCGTAGAAAAACGCTACGGCAAAATCTTTACCACCAGTGTTCCCATGAGCCGCCGCATGTATAACCCCTTAGACCAGATTATAAGCGCCATAGAAAAGTTCTTTTAGTCTCCGGGGCGAATTTCAAATGCCATCTTTTGCCGTGCGCCTGTAAAGCATGGAAGGCCTGCCGCCTGTTCCGTAGTTAATGTCTTCTTCTATAAAGTTTTCACGTGTAAGAAAGTTAAGATAATTTCTTGCCGTAACAATGGAAATGCCTAAAGCACCTGCTATCATGTCTACAGTCTGCCAGTTAGGGTTTTTTGTAAAATAATCTTCTATATGTTTCAAAGTTGTTTTCTGAATTCCCTTTGGCAGATTGCCAGTGTTTTCAGAAACAGAATTCTTGGCACTGCTTGCAATGAGAGAATCAAGGCTTTTCTGATCCAGCACTTCTGTGTTGTGCATCAGCTGGATTTTATTCTTGAACTTTTCCAAAGAAATATTGAACCTTTCGTAGTCAAAGGGTTTTATAAGATAGTCTAAAACTCCAAGGTGCATGGTTTCTTCAATTGTGCTTGTGTCGTTGGCGGCTGTAATCATTATTACATCAAAGTTATAATTAAGCTGGCGGATTTTTTTTAACGTTGAAACTCCGTCCATAACAGGCATGAATACATCCATAAGAACCAAATCTGCATTCTGATTCTGTAAAAATTCAATTGCTTCCTGTCCGTTTCTGCAGCTGCCGGCAACCGTAAAATCCGGATTTTTTAAAACATACTGTTCATTTATCATTGCCACCATGGGGTCGTCTTCTACAATTAAAACAGAATAACTCATGCTTTCTCCAGTATTTAAAATGCTTTATAAATTTACCATAAAACTGGTTCCTATTCCAACCTGGGACTCTACCGTGATGGAACCGCCAAGGCTTGTAATAAGCTGTTTTGTATGATACAGGCCTATGCCGCGTCCTTCTCCTTTTGTTGAAAATCCGTTTTCAAAGATTTTTTCTTTAAGTTCATCGGGAATGCCTGTTCCTGTGTCCTTTACGATTATTAAAAGTTTATTCTGCCTTGTGTAAACGCCAAGGGTAAGTTCCTTTTCTGTTTTTGTAGTGTCCATGTTCATGGAATCTAAGGCGTTGTCTATTAAGTTGCCCGTAATTGTAACAAGTGCTTCTGACGGCAGGGCAATGTCTGCATTTTTAAAGGAAGAGCCTTCACTTAAAATAAACCTGACGTTGCATTCTGAAGCCCTTGCAATCTTGCCTACAATAAGTGCAGCAAAGGAAGGGTTTTCTATGGAATTCATTACCTTGCTTATAGTTTCCCTCTGAATTATTGAAATATTCTGAATGTAGGAAATTGCCTTGTCATATTGTTCAATCTGAATCAGTCCTAAAATTACATGAAGTTTATTCGTAAAGTCATGGTTGTTTGCACGCATGGAATCAACAAGAAATTTTGTGCCTTCAAAATCTTCTGTAAAGGCAAGGAATTCTTTTTTAATTTTCCTTGAAAGAACGCCGGAAATAGAAATTTCTAAAAATATGGCAGAGAAGGTAACTATTAAAAATAAAACAAGGGTTCTTGTTGTTATTGCTGCAATGGAAGTCTTTAAACGGATGGTCATTATAAAGCCATTGTAGTTGCCGTCTGCATCGTAAACTGCAGAATAAGTTCTGAGCTGTGGCCCGGAAGGCCCAATATTGCTTTCTGTATAATAATTGGAATTATTCTTAAAATCAGGAATTGTTCCGTCGTATTCTGTATTAATTAAATCATGGTGGGTGTGATACTTTCTTATGTTGTTAAGGTCAATGATTGAAACAACATCAACATCGGACAAATCCTTTATTACACTGTCCATGTAATCCTGAAGTTCCTGGCTGTCGTAGTTTTTGGTAAATGAATAAATGCGGGTAATAAGTTCTGCCGTGTTCTGCAGGTTCTGATTCAGTGTTTCTTTGTTGAATTTTATATTTATGGAAAAACCGCCAAGGCTTAATAAAATCGTAATAGAAATAATCAGGGCAAGCTGAGTCCGCTGAATTTCTTTTCTTATTGAATTTAAATTTCCAGTATCTTTCTTCTGCATGCCCAGATTTTACCATAAATATGGAAGTTCTTTAACTTTTGAAAGTAAAAAAAGTGCAGTTGAAATTTTTTTTATTTAATTAAAGCCAATATTACTTTTAAAATCATTTTCTTATCTTTCAAAAAATTGCGGAAATTTTTTATGCGGTTATTATATAGCCATAAATTAAATGAACCGCAAAGGTTACACAGGAGAATAAATATGTCAAATCTTTCAAATCTTTTAGAAACATGTATGTTAATCTGCTTTGGTTTTTCATGGCCTCTTAACGTAATTAAAGCATACAAGGCACGCACAGCCAAAGGAACAAGCCTTGCATTTATCGTTCTGATTATTACAGGTTATGTTGCAGGTATTTCTGCAAAAATATTAAACGGTCAGACAAACTATGTTCTTGCAGTTTATCTTCTTAATCTTGCCATTGTTTCTGCAAACATTTTTGTTTACATAAGGAACAAGGCACTGGACAGAAATGCAGGAGTAAAAGTTACTGTCTCTAAGGAAAAGAAAATCACTATTGATGATTCTGCAATTGCAAAGGCACAGGAGGCAGCTATGTTAAATTATTCTAATTCTCTTGATGAACTTATTAACAGAGACACATCCGTTACAGAAAAAAAGAATGCAGTTATTTTGCTTGGCAGCGCAATGGATAAGCAGATTCCTGTTGGCGAACTTGCAAAGGAATTTAACTTTAACTTTGACATCTACAACAAGAGTTCAGAAAAGCTCAGCCTTGCTTCAAGCATGGAATACTTTAAGTCAAATGTTGCAGATATGATTCCGGAGGGAATTATGATTCACCTTGGACAGGACGACCTTGACCTTTTCAAGAAAGATTCATCAGCCTTTGACAATTACTACCTTAGCTTAATTGACCAGGTTAAGGCTGTAAACAAAAACTGCAGGATTGCACTGCTTTCCGTTGCCAATGCAGATAACAACAAAATGGTTGCCCTTATGAACGGACACATTAACGCCATTGCACAGACAGAAAATGCAGCATTTGTAAACATCGACAATGCCAAGCTCTGGAATCCTGAAGCAACAAAGAGTGCAAATGAATTTGCCTATGCCATGGGATTAAGGGTAAGAAAGCCACTGCGCGATGTAGCAGAAATCCTTTACAGCTATGCTTACCATAACATAAAGGAAAACAAAAAAGAAGTTCGCCTAGCTTAATAAAAAAAACGTCGGTTTGCAATGCAGACCGACGCTTTTTTGTCTATGACTAATTATTTTTTTTGCCGAAAAGCCTTAGCAGAGAAAGGAAAATATTAATAAAGTCCAGGTAAAGTTCAAGGGCTGCAACAATAGCAATTTTTTTGTAGGCATCAGAACCATTTGCCCTTTGTGCTGTATAAAGGATTTTCTGTGTATCGTAAGCCGTAAGGCCTGTAAATACAACAACTGTTGCAATGGAAATAAGCCAGTCTAAAGTAGAAGACTTCAAAAGCCAGTTAATAAGGGAAACAACAACCAGCCCGATTACAGCCATCATTAAATAATAGCCGGCCTTGGAAAGGTCCTGTTTTGTTGCTTTTCCGTAAATGCTCATGGCAATGAACATTAAGGCAGTTCCGCCAAAACAAAATGCAATGGAACTAATGTTAAATACAAGGAAAATAGAAGAAAGTGTAATTCCGTTTACAACAGAATATGCAATAAACATTAAACCTGCACCAAATACGGAAATATTCCTTAATGTCATGGAAAGAATGAACACAAGGGCAATTTCTCCAATGGCTAGGATTTTAAAACCCATTGCCCTGTTTGCAAAAAGCATGTTCAGCATCTGCTGCGAAGTTGCCGTATAATATGCTGCCAGTGCACTGATAATAAGTGCAAGACCCATCCACATGTAAGTTCTTGTAACAAACTTCTGTCTTTCATCTGCCGATGCACGGTAAGATGTCTGTGTGTCAAATGTCATTTTATCCTCCATTTATACATAATTAATTGTGATTGTCTAATAAGTTGTGTCATTCTGAACTTGATTCAGAATCTATACATTATACATGGTGTAGACCCTGAAACAAGTTCAGGGTGACGGTTCTATTTAGACAGCCATAATTATTTTTCATCTTCCTTAAAAAGAAAAATATCCTGGATTTTAACGCTGTAAGTTGAATTAAGTTCTACTGATTCATTTTTTTCACTGGTAAGGGGAACTGTAAAACTGTAGTCTACAGGTGCGTAACCCGGGCATGTAACTTCTACGGTAAAATTAAACTTCTTATTCATGCCTTCAGAAACGGCAATATGTGGTGCCATCCAGAACGAATAGCTTCCCCTTGTAGCTTCAAAAGTATTGCACGGATTCTGCCATGTAGGGTCAATCATGTCTACTGTCTCGCCGTCAAGGGTAAGCTTTACGCTGGCACCTGCAAGAGGTTCAAAAGTGTTGCCGTCAAAGACATTGCCCATAAAAGTAGGAAAGTTAAATTCAGCAGTATTTACTTCTGGTGCAGAACCAGGACGCCTTTTGCCGTTGTTGTGGTAAGGGCGTTTTGCCGTGCTTACCAGGTGCATTCCTTCTATGCAGAGTTTTTCTATATCAATTTTAATCTGTGCGTTTTCGTTAATAAGGTTTGCGTTATGGGTTACACCTCTGCCTCCAACAACATATCTTGGTGTAATTCTATTTAAAACATAGCAGACTGTATCAAGACGGCAGTTTTCACAGTCACAGGTAAGCCATACGGAATTCTTTTTCATAAGTTCATCGTATAAGGAATTAACACGTTCTGAAACGATTTCTTCCATTATATTATGAATATTTGTTTTTGCAGCTATCATATTTACTCCGGTAAATTTAATTTCCTAAATTATAGTATTCTTTAATCTGTTTAACAACAATATTACGGTTTTTGTTACTGATAAGGGGAATTTAACAATTATTTCTTTAAATTGACGGCTTTATATAGTAGAATATAAACATGATTTTAAAAGTATCTGCGGGTTTTGTCTTAAGCATAATTCTCTTAGTTTCATGCTCTTCAAATACAGGGGATGGGGACTTAACAGATTCAACATTAAAATCTACTGCATTAAGTTTGGATTCAAGAACACAATGGACACAGGCCATAGAAGAAAATGTCCTTTCAGAAGATTATTCTGAAGTAAAGGGCATAAGCAGCAAGGTTGAACTTTCTTCTGAAGTTTTACCGCTGTCTCAGGATTTTATCAGCAAGGAAAAAGTTTACCCGGAAATAAAGGACAGCTGGCATTTAGAAAATTCAAAAATGGAAGAAAAATGCTTTACCTTAATTGACGGCTTTTTAACTGCCTTAGAAAATGGCGAAAGTGCAGAATCTTATTTTGATGCAGGAGGAATATATTCCCTTGTAATTTTTAAATATGATTTCAGCCGGCTTTTGGGCAATACAAAGGTTTACTGGCATGCCATAGGAGAAGGCTTTTTTGACGACGGATACGTGCAATGTCCTGTCAGGTTTTTCTTTGATGAAAAAAAGGACTATAATGGCAGCCATGCCGATGCAATGATTATAGCTAAAAGAACAGATTACGACTGGAAAATAATTTCTGTAGATTTAATAAGTCAGGCAGGAGAAGAAAATGCAGAATGAAAAAGAATTAACACGCATAGAAAGGGAACTTGTATTGCAGTATTTAAGGGACGACAATGTTCCTTTGACCGTTACACTGGAAGAAAAACCGCAGCAGCAGGACACTTCTTTAGTGGATTCTAAAACAGATTTTCCTGAAAAAGACAAGCGGGTTCCTGCAAGTGCCATTTTTCCAGTTGCCATTTCTTCAAGTCAGATTGACGTTTTAAAACAGGGCATTATTTTACTAAAAAATCCTGCACGCACAGTTCAGCCTTTTCTTGGCAAGCAGGTAAGGGTGCAGTTTTATTTTAACCGCCTTGGACTGTATTTCATTACGGAAATGAAGGAATGTTCACAGGGCCTTGCCATAGTTGTTCCTTCATCCATAAAAAGAATTCCTGATGCATCTTCCGTTAAAGAATACGATTTTACAGGCACTGTTTCTTTTAAAACAGGCAAATCAACCGTAAGCATAGACTGCATACCTTTAAATTCCTATGAAGTTTTTGCTGCACCTAAGTGGGCAGACATTCCGGAATCTAACCAGCAAGAAGCAAAGGATCTGCTGGAAAAGTTTGTTGCCAGTGCAAAAGCAGGGGAAGGTGCTCCTATAGGCAACGGCCTGCACCTCCTTGCCGTAGCAAGGTATCTTACGGGAAAAAACATTGCAGAACCTGTTGCCGTAGAAGGCAGGGCAATGCCGTTTAACATTATTTTTGTAGATGATAAAAGGGTTATCCTTGCCGGCGGAAAAGGAACGGAAAACCTTGCAGAAGGAACAGACTATAACCTTAACTTTGTGTTCGTCCTTGCAAAAAACAGGCTTTTAAAAAGAACTGTTTCCATAGAATGTTCTGTTGACTGCATTTACACAAATGAAAACCAGGTCGATTTAAAATGCATTTCCTTAAAATACGACCAGCTTAAAAAAGAAGACTACAGATTCCTATACGAAAGAATTACCGGCAAAAAATACGGAGAATAAGTTCAGTTTTTCTTTTGCCTTGCTTTCTTCGGGTTGCCTATCAGCTTTGCAACAGGTTTAAGGAAGTCAATGTTTTCACAGATGATTTTTGTAATAACCAGGATAGGCACAGAAAGAATCATGCCTGCAAATCCCCAGATATACCCCCACAGTGATAAACTTACAAGAATAAGGAACGGAGAAATGCCAAGGTCGTTGCCTTCCCACTTTGGTTCAAGAATGTTTCCAAGAATTGAATTAATTAAAAGGATAGAAAGACCTACAATAACTATTTTATAGGCTTCCGGATAAAACTGAACTACAGAAAAAACTGTGGTCATGACAAAAGAAATGGCAGAACCAAAAGTTGGAATGAAGTTTAATATAAAGGCAAGAAATCCCCAGATAATCGGAAAATCAAGACCCACAATAAAGCAAACCAGACCCACAAGAAAACCCGTTAAGGCAGAAATGTAAAACTTTATTGAAATAAACCTTGTAACATCATGTATTGTCTTTATTGTTATATACATTATCTTGCGGTTTAAATCTTCTTCCGGGAAGGCAAGCTTAACCTTGTTTTTCATTTCACGCATTTCCATCATAAAGAAAAATACCAGAAGGCATACAAGAAAAACAACCTTAGTTCCGGAAATCAAAAAGTTGCTTAAGGTAAAGGCAAAGTTCTGCACAAAAGTCCTTATGCCAAGTGAATTCCACAGATTAACAAAAAGAGAAGAATTTTCATCAAAGGGCAGTTTAAAAGCCTGTGCAATCATGGAATAAACCGTAGTAAAGCGGGCTTCGTATCTAGGATATGCTGCAACGATGGACTTGCAGCTTGAAACAAGAATGTTGCCCAGAACAAAAAACAGGATACCCGTTATGGCAATGACAATTATAACAGCCAGCAGCCATGGAATCTTAATTTTGTTCAGCTTCTTTACAAAAGGGTAAAAAATAAAGGAAAAAAGAATTGCAAATGTCAGCGGCAGTACAAAACTTGTAGTTACCTTTAAAACAGTAAGGGCCACTATGGAAGCAATAAAGCAGAATAGATAAAAAATACCTTTTGTATAATTTCTGTTTTCCATAAGCAGCCCTTTTTAGTTAATTTATTTCTTAGACATAATTACCGGTGAAGAAACATTTGCCTTTGGTCCGATTTTGTCAAAACCGCAGAAAGGAACAAGAACTTCAGGAATTGTAATTGAACCGTCTTCGTTCTGGTAGTTTTCAACAAGTGCAAGCATGGCACGTCCTACGGCAATGGCAGTTCCGTTAAGCATGTGGACATACTTGTTCTTTCCGTCATCATCGCGGTATTTAACGTTCAGGCGGCGGGCCTGGAAGTCCGTGCAGTTAGAAGTTGATGTAACTTCGCCATAATCTCCGTCAGGATGCTTTTCATCTGCACGACCAGGCATCCATGCTTCAAGGTCCCACTTGCGGTATGCAGGTGCGCCAAGGTCTCCTGTGCATGTATCAACAACATGGAAAGGAATGCCAAGGCCAGAGAAAATTTCTTCTTCTATTAAGCGGAGTTTTTCATGCAGTTCGTTTGACTGTTCCGGTGTTGAATATACAAACATTTCTACCTTGTCAAACTGGTGAACGCGGTAAAGTCCTTTAGAGAACTGGCCTGCAGCACCTGCTTCCCTGCGGAAACAGTGAGAAAGGCCGCAGTACATTAAAGGAAGCTTAGACTTGTCAAGGATTTCTCCGGAATGGTAGCCGCCAAGTGTAATTTCGGCTGTGGCAACAAGACATGTTCCTTCTTCTTCTATTGCGTAAACATTAGATTCGTTGCCGCGCGGATTAAATCCGATTCCTTTTAAGATTTCTTCCTTTGCAACATCAGGAGTAATAAATGTAGTAAAACCGTGCTTGCGCAGGATGTTAAGGGCATACATGATAAGTGCCTGTTCAAGGAAAACGGCTTCGTTCTTAAGGTAATAGAACTTAGGACCGGAAACTTTTGTTCCGCGTTCAAAGTCAACAAGGTCAAGGGCTTCCATGATTTCTACATGGCTCTTTGGTTTAAAGCCAAACTTGCGGATTGTTCCTGCTTTCTTAACTTCAAGGTTTTCTGTATCAACTTTGCCGATTGGTGTTTCAGGATGTGCCATGTTTGGAATCTGGCGTCCTGCTTCTTCAAGGGCAGCTTCTACTTCTGTAAGTTTTGCTTCTTCTGCTGCAATCTGGTCTTTAAGGGCCTTGCCTTCGTCAATATATTTCTGGCGTGTTTCTGGGTCAAGCTTCTGCTTCATTGATGCGGCATTTGCATTGCGCTTCTGCTGAAGTTCCTGAAGTGATGTTGTAAGAACTGTACGTTCATCAAAAAGTTTTACAACAAGGTCAGCGTCTGCTTTTTTAGGATCCATGTTGCGGTCGATAATATTCTTTTTAACTGCTTCAAGGTTTTCTTTAATAAATCTGTAGTCTAACATAATAAATCCTCGTGGTTGTTACTATATATTTTTTTTTATTGATTTGCAATTAAGCAATTTCAGTCTTTAAGCTCGTAAGTTACGTCTACCGTAATGCTTACGGAAGATGAACCGCCGGAAATAGGCGTTGCTGCCATCTTTGCTTCTACAAAGTCTGCATTCCTTGCAGAACCGTAGTTTGAATCATATTCAGAAATAAAAATAACTTTGCCTAAAGTTAAGCCGCTTGTTGAAACAAGGACGTTTGCCTTCTGGTCTGCATTGCGCACTGCCAGAATCCTTGCCTGCTTTTCTGCTTCTGAAGTGTCTCCGGCAGAATAGCTTAAAGAGTTCATCTTGTTGGCACCTGCCTTAATGGCGGCATCAATAATGGCACCTGTTTTTGCAATGTCCTTTACGGTAACCTTAAGCCTGTTGGAAACAACATACTGAGTTGTAGTTTTTCTTGTATACTGGTTGTCTTTTTCTTCCTGCCAGATGGAATAGTCCGTTGTGTGCATTGCATCACTGCCAACACCTGCTTCTGATACGGCCTTCATTACTGCCGTCATCTTTTCTGCATTCTGTTCAGATGCCTTTAATACGTCTTCGTCCCTTGATACGACAGAAAGTGAAAGGGCAGCCTCCTTGTTTTCTACAAAGACTGTGCCAGTTCCCGTAACGGTAATCGTGCGCTGTTTTTTTTCTGTCCTGCTCATGCAGGATGTAAGAGAAAATACTGTCAGTGCTGCCAGTGCAGCTAAAAGAATTTTTTTCATTTATAACCCCTTATCTGATATTGAAATAAAACTTTTTTATATATGTCATGCGTTCATTTGCCTTTGTCCAGTAATTGCTCTGCGGAAAACGGCGCACAATGGTTTCGTAGGTATCAAGGGCACTCTTTATGTTGCGGACAGATGAAGTGCTCTCAAAAGTCTGACCCTGCAGCATTAAGCCTTCATCTATATTGGTTGTTGCCTTTGTAAAAAAATCGTCAAGATAGGTAAGGGTGTCTTCAAACTTTTTGTTCTTAAAGCTTTCCTTTGCCTTTGCCAGAATTTCATCTGCCATTAGGTCTTCCGGGTTTTCTGTGTTTACGTTTGCACTGGATGCCGGAGCAGGGGCTGCAGAACTTTCCTGGATTATGTTTTTTGCTGTTTCTGCAGGACTTATGCCTTCGTTTTCTGCAGTTGTATTCTGGATTACGGTTTTAGAACCGCTGTCCATGGCATTTTCTGCAACGTAATTAATTGCAGGTGTGCCTGTGGCAGGAAGAACAGAAGCTGCTGTATTTTCTTCTGTGGCCTTTGATGTTCCGGATGCTTTTGCTGCAACTTTCTTTTCTGCCGTTTTAACAGGAATATAAGTTGCATTATCCTGCTGCTGAACTGTTTCCGTCAAAACCTTTTTTTCCGGCTTAGGAGGAATAACTTCTGCATAGGCCGGTGCAACGGCATGTTCCGGGCTGTTATTAACGCCCTTTATTTCTACCTGAAGATAGTCGTCTATGACTTTCCCCGTAAGCTGGTCGTTTTTGTAAAAGTGCAGGATGGTGCTACCTTCTGCCCTTGAGCGCAAACTGAATACGGTATTCTTTTCTCCGATTTTGCGTCCAAAATAGCGCATTAAGGTTTTATTATTT
>JALELH010000094.1 GCA_022768865.1 Spirochaetia bacterium | reverse complement strand
GACATATATGATTTGTCTTTATTTTCCTTCACTAGTCATGTCAAAGAACCGCAGCTTCTGGAGCTGCACACCGTTTTGCGACGGTGAGAGAGAATATATATCCGAATGAAAAAAGTGTCAATAGCGGAATGCGCTTTTTTTAAACTTTTTTTAGTTTTTTTCATGTTTTTTTTGCAGGCAGGCCATATCCGGCCTGTTTTATGCCGGCTGCATCCCGGAAAGTGGCTTTATCAGGTTTACTGCAGTGAACTGCCGCAGAAATCTGGCGCCGGCAGGCAGTGGCAGCCGTCATTCACTGGCCGGCATGCAACCTTACCCTATCCGGCATATGCACATATTCCATTGCAGTATATGTACATATGCCATTTCTGCATATGCTCATATGCGGTATCTGCATATGCACATATTCGTTAGTTGCATATGTACATATTCGGTAGTTGCATATGCACATATGCGATGTCTGCATATGCACATATGCAGGTATGATGCAGCCGTTAAGTAATGCAGTAGAAAGCAGGCAATTCTTCTGTCCGGCAGGTGCAGGATGGCTGATTCAGAAACAACATACTGTTACGCCAATTTTACAGGCAGTTTAAAACAAAAAAACGCCGGCGTAATGCCAGCGTTATGCAAGGTTTGGCTATAAATTGGTAAAGCAAATTAAAGCACGGCGTTAAGGAACTGCTTTAGACAGAAATATAACAACGTAAAGCAGCATTAACAAAGAAAATTAACTTTAACGGGAAATAAGTTCAATAAAGTTTTACCATTCAAGGCTAGACTCCAGCTGTTCCTTTTCCTTTAGGGTTAAATACAAATCAGAATGCTTTACAATATCAACAACCTTAATATTCTCAAATTCTTTTGGAAGGTAGATATTCAGATACTTTACATCATCAAGGTCGTCGTCAAGGAGTTCAAGCTTAGAATTGGGAGCAATTTTTATAACATTTTCATAGCCCTTTATGGCAAACCAGTTATCTTTCTTACCTTTTCCCCTGATAAGCAGAAGAATTTCTCTGTCAGTTGAATTTATCAGGAAAAATTTGTCTTCAGCATCATCAAGCTTCAGAACTACATCCGGTTCTTTTTCTGTAAACGGATCACACTTCACATAGGGTGAATAGGCAAAAATAGAAACATTGACAAAAATAAACGTGAATAGAATTATTAGTTTTCTCTGCATTTGATAAACTATACGACTATATTTGGAAAAAAACAAGTTGTTTTACTTAAGCCTAGCCTCGATTGGAGTGGCGCCGCAGGCGTTCCGGGGGCTGTGTTGCTTTTCATTTGCAGATTCTGAACAAATGCTGCGCATTTTTCAGAATGACGTGCAGGTAAACTTATTGGACAGCCCTGGGAATGAGCGGTAGCGGAACCACGGAAAGCGGGTTTAACAAAAGAGTGTGCTTCAGAAAAAGAAAGGCCTCCGCAGCGGT
Source organism: Spirochaetia bacterium (assembly GCA_022768865.1). Taxonomy (GTDB): domain Bacteria; phylum Spirochaetota; class Spirochaetia; order Treponematales; family Treponemataceae; genus Treponema_D. The sequence continues at coordinate 35,928 of JALELH010000094.1, read as the reverse complement.
AACTACGGAGGCCCAAAGGAATAAGGTATATTTATAAATGGATTAACCGGCTAAAAGTTCGGCGGCAAGGTTTTCAAGCTGGGCATTAACTGCGTCGTTGACGGCAATCTTAATGGAAACGCCGGTCTGGCAAAGCTTTATATCCTTGCTCTGGGCAAACATGTCTGCCATGACTTTTGCAGCACGGGGAGCCCATGCACCGTTTTCTATAAATGCAACAGTGCGCTTCTGGAAATTGCGTTCCGTAAGATGCTGGATGAATTCGCGCATGGCAGGGAAAACTTCTCCGTTATAGGTTGTGCTTGCAAGGACAAGCTTGCTGTAGCGGAAGGCATCTTCTACGCATTCGTAAGTGTCTTCACGGGCAAGGTCTGCTATGGCAACTTTTGGGCAGCCTTTTGCCTTAAGGATTTCTGCAAGTTTTTCTGCTGCTTTTTTTGTATTGCCGTAAACTGAAGTGTATGCAATAAAGACTCCTTCCGTTTCTGCATCATAGGCTGACCATATATTGTAGTAATTAATGTAATTGGCAATGTCTTTATCTAGGACAGGTCCGTGGAGGGAACAGATTTTTTCTATCTGCAGTCCGGCAGCCTTTTTTAATACAGCCTGAACATTTGCGCCGAATTTGCCTACAATGCCAAAATAGTAGCGGCGTGCTTCACAAGCCCACCCTTCCGGGTCTTCAACGTCGTTGGCGCCGAATTTACCAAAGGCGTCTGCACTGAAGAGGACTTTTTCCGTGCTTTCGTATGTCATTAATACTTCCGGCCAGTGAACGTTTGGTGCCGTAATGAAGTTAAGCACGTGTTTGCCAAGTTCAAGCTTTGTTCCTTCTGCGGCTACAACCTGACGGTCTGCAAAATCCGTGCCGAAGTAGCACTTCATAATGTTAAAGGCCATTTTTGATGCTACGATTTTTGCCTGGGGATACTTTTCCATAAAGAGCTTTATGTTTGCAGAATGGTCCATTTCCATGTGCTGAACAATAAGATAATCCGGTGCCTTGGAAGTTATGGATTCAATGTTTTTAAGCCACTGTTCACCGAAGTTCTGGTCTACGCTGTCCATTACGGCAATTTTGTCGTCAAGGATTACATAGGAATTGTAGGCCATTCCCAGCGGCACTTCAAACTGACCTTCAAAAAAATCTATTTTGTGGTCATCTACACCGGCATACTTAATTGATTCGCTAACTGTCATGTATTGCTCCTGTAAAGTCATTTTATTGATACTGAATACTTAAAATATAATGCAATTCTTAAAAAAATACTAAGGAAATTATGCCTTTTTATTAATTTATCAGGTCGAATGACGGATTTTACAACAATATGGCATATACAGGGTTTATTTAATTATACGCCGTAGGCAGGTTCGGCAATGAAAAAAAATCTGCACAAACGAAGTGCGGAAGCCTTTTTTTCAGGGCCGGTTCTGCCGAAAGGCGTATATTTTTCTTTAAACCATTAGTTCTTTTATGCACCGGCATTCGGCCTTTATAAATAATATGCCCTTGTTTTTATGATGTTTCGTTGCTATTATAAGAAGATAATTTAACAAGGGGATAAAAATGAGATGTCCATACTGCGGCAGCTTTGATGATAAGGTTTTGGAATCGCGACAGCTGGCAAACGGCGAAAGCATAAGGCGCAGAAGGGAATGCCTTTCCTGCGGCCAGAGGTTTACAAGTTTTGAAAGGATAGAAGAAAGGCAGTTTATGGTTGTCAAGCGAGACGGCAGAAGGCAGCCTTTTGACATTAAGAAAATAGCAAAGGGAATTGAACGCGCCCTTGAAAAGCGTCCTATTTCTACAGACTTAAAGGATCAGGTGCTTAACGAAATTGAAGACGAAGCCTACACCATGGGCAAGGCAGGCCGCGAAATTTCTACTTCCGACCTTGGCGAGATTGTTTTAAAAAGGCTCAGCACGCTGGATAAAGTTGCATACATCCGTTTTGCAAGCGTTTACAGAAAATTCAACAACCTTGATGAATTTGTTGAAGAAGTAAAGAAGATTTCACTTTGATTTTACGGTGACTATCAATGCACGAGGCTAAAATGAATAGCACAGAAAGCAGGCTGTATATTATCGGTGCAGGTTTTGCAGGTCAGATGATTGCAAAGGACATTATCTCAAAAAAGATTTTCGGCACTGTTGCAGCGTTCCTGGATGATGATAAGGACTTAATCGGAACAAAGATAGAAGGCATTCCGGTTTTAGGTCCCATAGAAAATATGGCAGATGCCCTTAACCCGGATCCTTCTTCTGACCAGGCAATAATTGCAATTCCCAGCGCAGGCACGGAAAGAATCCGTGAAATCTATTCTGCCTTAAAAAAGTGCGGCTTTACGGCAATCAAGATTCTGCCTTCCATAAGCCAGGTTATTGACGGCAAGGCTCACTTTATACAGGCACGTGACATAAACCCCCTTGATATTTTAGGGCGCACGCCAGTTGTAATTCCCCTTACAAAAAGCCTTTCCTATCTGCGCGGCAAAAGGGTTCTGATTACGGGTGCAGGAGGCTCCATCGGCAGCGAACTTGCACGGCAGCTTCTTTCAGGCGGTGCTGAACGCCTTTATCTTTTTGGCCACGGGGAAAATTCCATTGTAAACATTTACCGTGAACTTCACGTTTTGCAGAATGAAGGCATAGGGCAGAAGGCATCTGTTGTTCCCATTATCGGAGACATGAAAGACAGGGAGTACGTGCGCTATATAATTTCCCATACCCATGCAGATGTTATTTTCCATTGTGCAGCATACAAGCATGTGCCCATGATGGAAGAAAATTCCGTTGCGGCAATTGAAAACAATGTTTTTGGGACAAAGAACCTTCTGGACGCCTGCCTTGAATTCAACGTGCAGAAGTTCGTCCTTATTTCTACGGACAAGGCTGTAGAACCTGTAAGCGTTTACGGCGTAAGCAAAATGCTGTGCGAAAAGCTTGTCAACGAATATTCTAAAAAGGCAAGGGAAAACCAGTCCTTTATGTTTGTACGCTTCGGAAATGTTCTTGGCAGCAGGGGTTCAATCCTGCCTATCTTTATGGAACAGATTAAAAACGGCGGTCCTGTTACGGTTACGGATCCGGAAATGGAACGCTATTTTATGACCATTCCTGAAGCATGTTCTCTTGTTCTTCAGACTGGAGGCGTGGGCAGAAACGGTTTCAGCTATCTTCTTGATATGGGAGACCCTGTTAAGATTGTTGACCTGGCACGGCAGATCATTAAGTTTTCAGGCTTTGTTCCTGATGAAGAAATTAAAATCCAGTATATAGGATGCCGCAGGGGCGAACGTCTTGTAGAACCACTCTGGCTTGAAGAAGAAAAACCTGCGCCTACGGAATACAGGAAAATCCTTGTGCTTACAAATATTCCGCCTAAAAACTTTAAGCTTGAAGAACTTTTAGAAAAGCTTGAACCCATATGCACTTTTACCAAAGGCAGGGAAAAGGATTACAGAAACAGCATAGAGCTTAAGCAGATTTTGCGGCAGGCAGTTCCTACTTTAGATAAGTTCTACATTGAAAAAGACAAGGAAGGACTCCACATAGACATGGCAACTTCCGTTAAGGTTGTGCTTTAAGTTGTTGCGTCCTTTGTGGCAGTAAGTAAAAAAGAGGTTTGCAATGAATGATAATAAAATGACGGTTCCTTTTTTTAAGGCTTCTACAGGAAAAGAAGAAGAAGATGCAGTTATAAAGGTTCTGCGTTCCGGCTGGCTTACTACAGGGAACGAAGCCCACGAATTTGAAAAGGAATTTGCCGCTTTAACCGGAGCCAGACACGCCCTTGCCGTAAACAGCAATACAAGCGGAATGATTCTTGCCATGGAAGCCTGCGGTGTAAAACAGGGAAAGGCAGTCATTACAACTCCTTACACTTTTGTTTCTACGGCAGCAAGCGCAAGGCATCTTAATGCAGACGTTTACTTTGCAGACATTGAAAAAGAAACTTATTCCATTGATTCTGATTCCATAGAAAAGATTCTGCAGAGCAGCAAGGGCAAAAATGTTGCAGCCATTGTTCCCGTGCATATTGCAGGCAACGTGTGCAACATGAAAAGGATTATGGAAATAGCAAAAAAATACAATGTCCGCGTAATTGAAGACTGTGCCCATTCCTTTCCTTCCCCTACTCTCCTTGGCTATGCCGGAACAATAGGAGACGCAGGTGTCTTTAGTTTTTATGCAACTAAGACCATTACAACGGGCGAAGGCGGCATGGTTACCACTAATGACGATGCAATAGCAAAAAGAATTTCCCAGATGCGCCTGCATGGCATGAACCGGGATGCATGGGACAGATACACTTCAACCAAGGCAAGCTGGGAATATGACATTATTGCACCGGGTTTTAAAAGCAACCTGCCTGATATTCTTGCTGCCGTCGGACGCGTTCAGCTAAAGCGTGCCTTTGAATTTGACAGGAAAAGGAAAGCTCATGTAGCAAAATACAACGAAGCATTTTCCAAACTTGACTTTATAAAGATACCGCCAACGTCAGAAGGAGATTCCTGCCATCTTTATTTAATGCGACTTAATCTTGCAAAGCTTAAGTGCGACAGAAACACTTTTGCAAAAGAACTTCAGAATTCCGGCCTTGGCATTTCCATGCACTTTATTCCTATTTTCCATTTTACTTACTGGAAGAACCTCTACCCTGATTTTACGGCCGCAAACTTTCCCAATGCAGAAGAAAAATATCTTGAAACAATTTCAATTCCACTGTGGCCTGACATGACGGAAGAAATGACGGACTACGTAATTGAATGCGTTAAAAAGACCGGAGAAAAATATCATGGCTAAAAAAGTCACTGCGGCAAGAACATTAAAGTTTTCTTTTCAGAAAGAATTCTACAGTGACCTTACCATGGACGGAATGCTTTATGCCGTTACTGTCAGAAGCCCTGCAAAGGAAGGAATCATAAAGTCTATTTCTCATCCCGATTTGCCGGAAGGGTATACTTTAGTAACAGCACGCGACATTCCAGGTTCCAATTTAATTGACACGCCTAACGGAAAGATTTCTGTTTTCTGTGAAGGCAACATTTCCTATGAAGGAGAACCACTTGGACTCCTTGTTGGCCCGGATGAAAATATCCTTCATACCCTGGTAGAAGAACTTGAAATTACAGTTGATACAAACACCATTGAAGATTACCTTCCGGATGAAGATTTTATTGCCGCAGAAGATTTAGAAAACCCTGATAAAAAGATTTCCAAAAGAAAGCTTAAGCAGCAGGAAAAGGAAATTGAAACCCTTAAAGAGATTAAGGAAGAATTCTTTTCTGACAAGCTTGCACAGAGGACTTTAAAATACGGTCCATGCTGGGATGCAGATAAGGACGGTTCCGTTCCGGGAATTGAATCTGTTTTTGCAACGGCAGACCAGGTTGTAGAAAACGACTGGACCTACGCCTTTAAGACTACAGATTACGGAGAACCCAACGGCAGCCTGTGTTTCTGGAAAGATGACGTCCTTACAATTTTAACGCCGACCCAATGGCTTGGAAGTTTAAGAAGCATTGTTTCCCAGACCATGGCCATAAAACCAGGCAGCATAAATTTAAAGAAGACAACTTCAACAAACAGGGGTTCCAACAGCATCTGGTATAATTCCATTATTGCATGCCAGGTTGCTGCCGCTGCAAAAAAATGCGGCAAGCCGGTTAAGCTTGTATTTTCAAGAAATGAGCAGGATAAATTCTTAAATACCATTCAGCCAATTGTAATTACACACAAAACTGCAGTAAACAAGGCCGGCAAGATTCTTGCAATGCACGTCGTAATAAAGGTTGATGCAGGTTTTGCAAATCCCTTTGCCCAGGAAATCATAGACAGGCTCTGCATTGCTGCCTGCGGCATTTACAGCCCGGAAAATATCCTTATTGAAGCAACGGCAACAAGTTCCCACAAAACGGCATCTTCCGTTGACATTCAGTTAATTGATACGGCCGCTTTTTTTGCAGTTGAAAACCAGATGAACCTTGTGTGCAAAAAGTGCAACCTTACGCCGCTTGAATTCAGGCAGCTGAATAAAATAAGCTTACCGGAAGGAAAGAATAAAAAACTTAACTTTCCTTTTACATTCAGCCTGAATAAAATTTCAGAAGTTCTTGATGCCGTTGCCTTAAAAAGCGACTTTAACAGAAAATACGCTTCCTATCATCTTGATTCAAGTGACTGGAAAATGCAGACAGGCCCTAAAGAATATGTTTCCCTTTTTTCTTCCCCAATGCGCGGTATTGGCCTTGCCTGTGCTTTTGAAGGAACAGGATATTACGGCTCTGAAGTTTACGAACCTGCCCAGTCCCTTGAAATTACTCTGGAAGAAAATTCAACGGTAAAAGTTCTGTGCCCGCCGGTGTCTGATTCCATTCAGGAAATATGTTCCAAAACAGTTTCTGAGATTCTGGACATTCCACCGTCAGCCGTTACTTTTGATTCTTCTTTTAAAAACGGAGAAGAACCTGCCCTTCCGGAAAATGTCTATTCAAGCATAAGCATAATGACTTCTCTCTTAAAAAAATGCTGCCTTGCAGTAAAAAACAGGAAGCCATCAGACAAACTTCCATACACAGTAAAAAAGAAAGTTCCTGCTTCCATGAAAAAAGAATGGAACAGGGAACAGTTTTGCGGAAAGCCATTCCACAGCACATCATTTATAGCGGCAATTCTGGAACTTGAAATTAACCCTTGCACCTACAGGGAATACATAAGAAGCATAAATATTGTTGCTGACGGCGGTAAGATTTTAAATTCATCAGCTGCATCTTCTTCTATCAGGCTTGCCGTGCAGCGTTCCCTTGAACGGCTTTACGAAGACGACAGAATAGACTTTCCACCGGTAAAAATATATTTCTGCCAGTCAGAAAATGATTCTGCACAAATCGGTGAACTTGTATATCAGGTAATTCCGGCAGCCTTTACGCAGGCTTTAACACAGGCTTTAAACTGCACAATTAATTCCATACCTTTAAAGACCGATACAATCTATAAAAAAATAAAAGAGCAGAAAGCTTATCTGAAAAAACAAATGGAACAGCAGGAAACTAAAGAAAAGGAAAACCAGGAGCAGAAAAAGGAGCAGACAGAAAATGAAAATTCCACTGACGCTGAATGATAAAAAAGTTGTATTGTCTGCAGAACCAACTGACACATTGCTTTACATTTTACGCCGAGAACAGCTTTATTCCGTGAAGTGCGGATGTGAAAAAGGAATCTGCGGCAACTGCATGGTTCTTTTAGACGGAGAGCCTGTACCAAGCTGCAAAATTCCCATGGGCATTATAAGGGACTGCAGCATTGTTACCCTTGAGCATTTTAAAACTGCCCCTCTTTATCAGGATATTATGACCGGCTTTAATCAGGCGGGAATCCACATGTGCGGTTACTGCAACAGCGGAAAAATTTTTACGGCATATTCTATTCTGACAAAATATTACAAACCTACTCTGAAACAGATTCAAAATGCAATTAAAAATCTTGATTCCTGCTGCACTGATTTTTCTTCGCTGAATAACGGAATACTTTATGCAGTTGCAGCAAAACATGAACGTGAAGGAAAGAAAGTAAATGCAAAAAAATAAGACCGTATTAATTTCTAAAAAACTTGCAGACGTTCTCTTTCATTTTAAGAATACAAATGAAGTTCAGGTTCTTGCAGGATGCACGGGAACAGACATAAAGGAACTAAAGGATAAGTCTGTTTCTATCAGGGCAATTCCTGAACTTTTAACAATAGACAGGCACGAACGCTACATTGAATATGGTGCTGCCGTTACGCTTTCAAAAATTATTTCTACAGGAGCAGGCAGGCTTCCGGACTTTTTTATAGACGCCTTAATGAGCATAGGAAATGAACCGGTCAGGAACATTGCAACCATCGGCGGCAACATCTGTGCAAAAGGAATCAAGCACACACTTTGGGCTCCACTTCTTGCACTGAACGCAAGACTTGAAATCAAAGATTATTCTGATACAAAAATAATTCAGTTCAGCAAGTTTGAAGGAATCCCTGAAAAGAATATCCTTACAAAGATTCGCATTCCCCTTGAAGAATGGGATGTTCAGATTTTCAGAAGAATAGGACCAAAGAATACCCTTTCTGCACTTTCTGCAAGTTTTGCATTTTTAGTTGAAACCCAGCGCGGAATGATTGCCAACATAAGGATTGTTTTTGCAGGCGAAACAGTTTTTTATTCCCCTGAATTTGAAAACAAAATAATCGGAATGAGGCTTCCCCTTTCAGAAAAAACAATCGACAGCCTTCTGGATGAAGCTAAAAATGTCTACAAGGCTGAAAAAATTTTTGAAGACAAGAACCCCATTATTAAGGCACAGTTTCTGAACCTTCTGCGCAATTCCTTTGAACAGCTGACATAATAAGCCGAATGTAGAATCATAAAAAATCTAAAAAATAAACGCCTCTCGGCAGAACCAGGCCTGAAAAAAAGGCTTCCGCACTACGTTTGTGCAGATTTTTTTTCATTCCTGAACCTGCCTACGGCGTTTATTTCATTTAATATTATTAGCAAATTGTTCTTAAACTCTACATTCGACTTAATAAATTACTTAATCAGCATGCAGTCGCCGTAAGAAAAGAATCTGTATTTATTTTCAACGGCTTTTTTGTATGCAGCCATAATGTTTTCTTTTCCGGCAAAGGCTGAAACAAGCATAATCAGGGTGCTTTCAGGCGTGTGGAAATTGGTAAACATCTGGTCCACAACCTTAAACTTATAGCCCGGATACATAAAGATATTTGTGCCGCGTGTGCCAGGAATTAAATTTCCTTTTTCATCGCTTGCACTTTCCAGAGTCCGGACGCTTGTTGTTCCAACGGCAAGAACCGGCCTGCCTTCTGCTTTTGCCTTAGCAACCTTAGCAGCCGTTTCTTCTGATACAGTATAAAATTCCGTGTGCATTTTATGGTCTTCTATATTGTCTTCCCGGACAGGAAGAAATGTTCCAAGTCCAACATGAAGGGTAACCCAGGCAAGTTCAATGCCCTTATCCTTTAGCTTTTGCAGTATTGTTTCCGTAAAATGAAGGCCAGCAGTTGGAGCGGCAGCACTTCCTGTTTCCTTTGCATATACAGTCTGGTATCTTTCGCTGTCTGTATCATCGTCTTCACGGCGGATATAAGGCGGAAGGGGAATATGACCGTTGCGGTTAAACCATTCTTCATCAATGGGTTTTTCAAATGAAATTGTGCGGAATTCAGAACCTTCAACAACATCCTTTATTACGCCTGTAGTTCCGTCTGTAAATTTATATTCATTGCCTGCCTTTACTTTTTTGGCACCCTTGACCATTGTATTCCAGCTGGAACCATCGCCTATGGGATTCAGGAACATAAATTCCTGTTCCCTGCCGCTTGTGGTTTTTATTCCATAGCAGCGGCTGCGTCTGACACGGCTGTCATTAAAAACCATTAAGGTTCCTGGTGCAACAAGGTCAACAAGGTCTTCCATTTTGTAATGTTCAACCTGACCTGTTGTTTTGTTAAGATACATAAGTTTATCATTTCCGCGCTGACCGCTTGGACGCTGGGCAATTAATTCTTCCGGTAATTCAAAGTTAAAGTCTGAAGTCTGCATAGGGCCTATTATAGTGAAAGTAAAATTTATTTACAAATGGAAGAATTTTAATAACTTAAAAAAGTTCCCCCTGTCCTTTTGCTGCAGGCTTATATTTTAATCCTAAATGCTCGTAAGCCTTTTCCGTTACTACACGACCACGCGGGGTTCTTGCAATAAAACCGCATTGTATTAAATAAGGCTCGTAATAGTCTTCAAGGGTATCCTGGCTTTCTCCAATGGAAATTGCAAGGGTTTCTGCACCTACAGGACCTCCGCCAAACTTTTCTATGATTGCCAGAAGAATTTCACGGTCGTAGCTTTCAAGACCCATGGAATCTATGCCAAGACGTTTAAGGCCGGAAGCTACAATTTCCCTTGTAATTTTCCCGCTGCCTTCTACCTGGGCAAAATCCCTCATACGGCGCAGGACTCTGTTTGTAACGCGGGGAGTTCCACGGCTGCAGTCTGCCATTAAAAGTGCAGCGTCATTGTCAATTTCTACATTGAGTATTTTTGCTGAACGGTGAATAATTTTTGACAGTTCTTCACGGGTATAAAAATTAAAGCGCTGAATAATGCCAAAACGTGTCTGCAAAGGTTTTGAAACCATTCCTGCTTTTGTAGTTGCTCCGACAAGAGTAAAATGAGGAATGGGAATGCGGACGGTTCTTGCAGCAGCACCCTGCCCTATTACCCAGTCCAGTTCAAAATCTTCCATGGCAATGTAAAGCATTTCTTCTATGGCAGGTTTTAAACGGTGAATTTCATCGATAAAAAAAACTGTGTTGGGAGTTATGGTACTTAAAATGCCGGCCAAATCCTTTGGCTTGTCTAAGGCAGGAGCAGACGTAACTTTAAAATCTGCACCAAGTTCATTTGCCGTAATCTGTGCAAGGGTTGTTTTTCCAAGGCCAGGGGGACCGATCAGGAAAAGATGATCAAGTGCATCTCCGCGTTCCTTTGCTGCCTTTATAAAGGTTCCAAGATTCTTTTTAATTTCACTCTGACCCATAAAGTCATCAAGGCAAAGTGGCCTTAAGCTGCCTTCGTTAGTGTCGTCTTCTGTTGTAACATCGGCACGGACAATGGCACTCTGGTTAAACATGGAGTCATTTGCACGGACAATATTCATGGTGGATTCACCTGTTTCCATGGAACGCCCTGCTGCAGCCTGAGATGCCAGCTGAGAAACAATATTAAGTTCATCTTCCGGTGTTGCTTTTTTTGGATGGGAACTTCTTGCATTTACACTTTTTATCATTTAAATCTCCAGTTAGTCTGCAGCCTAGTTTGCCAGTTCAACAATGGCACGGCGGAAAATCAAATCTTCTTTCTGACTTTGTGCAGACTTTGCAAACTTTTCATCCGCACCAAGGCTGTCTGCAATTTTGCCCACAGCTTCACCAGCCTTTGCCTTGTCATAGCCCATATCAACAAGGGCATTGATAACATCTGCAAAAGGAGATGAAGTTTTCTTTACCGTTACAGAAGTTTCAGATTCAAGAGAAAGTTTTCCTTTAAGCTGCAAAAGCATTTTTGCCGCAGTTTTTTTTCCTACACCCGGAACCTTTTCCAGAAGGCCTAAGTCACCGTTTTCAAGAATGGAAATCATCTGGTCCGTAGAAATATTGTTCATTATTTTTACGGCACCTTTAGGACCTATTCCGTCAACCTTAAGCAGATCAAAGAAAAGGGAACGGTCTCTGTCAGATGCAAAACCGTAAAGATTCATAAGATTATCCGTGTGCTGCATCCAGACAAAAACCCTGCCTTCACTTCCAACGTCCGGAAGCTTTTCTAAAGCACTGTCAGGGCATGTAACATCCCATTCAATTCCGTGAGTATCAATATATAGTTTCTGAGGAAATTTTCCCGTAATAATTCCATTTAAGCTGTTAAACATAAAAACAATATATCATAATTTTAATCAGACGTCAGTAAAACATCAAAATCAGGCAATATTTTCCCTTGTAATATTCTTAAGCCATATCCTGCTTCTATAGCGCCAGAAAACCACAGGCCATTTTACAAATTCATCAGTGCACATAAGGATATAAACCACCATAACAGGAAGCTTAAAAACAAATGCAGAAAGAAGGCCAAGGGGAACAGCATAGCACCACATATTGATTACATCACAAATAAGCCCGAATTTACTGTCACCGCCACTTCTGAAAATACCGCAGATAAAGGTTGTATTTATGGCACCACCCATAATGTAAAAGCAGTTTATGAAAAGCATTTTCTTTAAGAAATCATGAGCTTCCGGTGTAAGGGATGCAAAGCTTAAAACAAAAGGAGAAACAGCAAAAATTATAAGGCCGCCTATGGCACCAGTAATTACAGTAAGCTTAACAAGGCAGGAAGCAACAACTTTTCCTTCTTCAAGGTTATTTTCTCCAAGAACTTTACCAAGAAAAAGACCGCCGCCATTAGCAACGCCAAAGCATAAAACCTGACCAAAATTGCGGACAATGGCAACAAATGAAAAAGCGGCAACGGCATTGGAATTCAAATGGCCCATAATCCCCGTGTAAACAGAAAATGCAAGTCCCCAGATTAAATCGTTAAACAAAGCAGGCATGGAAAGCCTGAAAAAATCCTTTGAAAGAACCTTGTTACTTATAAAAATCATTGAAAGACTTATTTTAACGTCAGGACTTTTTTTAGAAAGAATAAATACACTTATTAACTTCATCACACTGGACAAGGTTGTAGCCAGGGCAACACCGGCAATGCCAAGTTTAGGAAGGCCAAACCAGCCAAAAATAAAAATTGCATTAAATACAATATTAAGGATATTTGCAGAAACATTTATTATGGTACAGGCTTTAACTCTTGAAACAGACTTTAATGTGCTGAAATAAACTTCAACAACGGTATTAAAAAGATATGAAAAAGAAACAATGCGCATATACTGTGCGCCCAAAACCATAAGCTTGCTGTCATTAGTAAACCATGACATTAATAGTTTTGGGAAAAAGAAAGTACCGATGAAAAACACAGAACCAGCAAAAACAGTCAGCCGTAAAGCAATTCCTTCTACCGCTGCAATGGCTTTGTAATCTTTCTTTCCGTAATATTGGGCACCAAGTATTGTAAGCCCTGTTCCAAGGCCAAAATAGATACACCACAAAACAAAAGAATATTGAGCAGCAAGAGAAACTGCAGCAACAGCATCCTGGCCGACAAAGTTTAGCATTACAACATCAACGGAATTTACACATGCAGAAAGAAGATTCTGCAATGCAATAGGAAATGCAAGGCGTGAAATCTGAGAGTAAATATTTTTCTTTGTATAAACAGAATTCATATAAAACAAACAGTAAAGGAAATAATTTAGTAAAGCTGTAAAAAAAAAAGCCCTGCAAGATTATGCAGGGCTATCCAACTTATGGAAACTGACTACCAGTTATCCATCATGTCATCTTCGTCTTTATTTTCCATGTCGTAAAGGTCTGTAACTGCACGCATGTCATCAAGGTACATAAAGAATGAACCCTGTGCATCCATTGGATTACAGTCTACACGGAAACCTACGATACGAAGACCTGGCTTGTCTCCATGGTAAACGCTCTGCTGAATAATACCATGTTCTCCATCCGGGCTAGGTGGAATTGCTGTTGTAAGCTTCTTCCATCCGCTGAATTCAAGTGAACCCATCCAGATTTCAAAGTTATGACCATTGTAGTCCTGAACTAAAAGCCAGAGCTGATGTCCCATATTGCGTCCACAAGCCCATACAGAAACTGTCTTTGTAATACCTTCAATCGGGATAGGACGTGCAGATGTGATGTAGAAAGAGTTTACTCCACGGCGGAAGAATTCAACCTTAACACCAAGTACCTTTGTATCTTCAATCTGCTGGTTATCCTTGTCGTTAAGCTCTTCCTTAGCTGCAGGAGAACCATCAAAAAGACGTCCCTGAATAATACCATAGTCTGGTGAAATATGAACATTCCATGAACCTTCACGTTCAAAGCGTTCAACTGAAACTTCACGGAGAGCCTGACGTGCGCTGTCGTTTCCGATGTTTGATGCATCCGGTTCAGACAGGCTTGAAGTCTGTGCAAATGCTGTTCCAGCAAAAGCTACAGCAAGTGCCATAATTGCATACTGAATCTTTTTCATTTATATTCCACCCCTATATTAGTTTGCATCTGCCGGTGCTGATGATTCGCCAGAAGATGAACCTTCCTTTGAATCGCCAAAGTCAGCATTTCTAAGAGCATAACCGTCGTATACATTAGACAAAGTATTTGTTGTATACTTGAAGTTGTCGAAGTAAATTACATAGTCATCAACAGCTTCTGCTGCATCTGTCCTGATTCTGAAACCGACAAAAGACATATCTGTGCGTCCTGAGCGGATTCTTGAATGCTGGCGGATATATCCAGGAATATTTACAACAACGTTTCTCCATCCGTGGAACATAAGGCTTCCTGCCTTAAGTGTGTGAACACGACCATCAGCATCACGAATAAGAAGTTCAAGCCTGTAATTGTAGTTTGCACCCCAAACCCAGAAGTCAATCTGTGTTACAGTTCCGACAAAAGGAATTTCTGACAGTTCATTATCCTTAGCAGGATAGATTTCAAACCAGTTGTCACCCTTGCGGTTATATGCAACTTTTGCACCAAGAACCTGAGCTGCAGGATCTGTATCCTTGTGATAAGGAATAAGAGAGTTCGGAATTCCTTCAAACTTCTTTACGATTGGATATCCTTCAGCAACAAAACGGCTGGCCTGACAAGCCCATGACCATTTCTGATCTGTATCGAAATTATCGATAACAATTGTCTCAACAGCCTTTGCACTTGGCTGAGCAGCTGCAGGCAAGCAGAATGCAAGTCCAAGAATAAGGCTACCTAAAACGACTACGCCCTTTTTCATTAAAATCTCCTTGAATACGATTTATTAATTTATCGTCAAGTTTATTATTTGCGTTTAACTGATTTTTAATCAACTAAATCATCATAATTATATTTACACATATTCATTTTGTCAAATGCTTTATTTACAAAACAAACATTTAACTTATTATTTTGCCTTTTGGCATATGCAGTAAAAACAGACAGACCAGGAATGACCGTACACAAATCATTAAGGTGCGTAAACATACAGCCTGCAGGAAATGGAATGTACACCTTCATGAAGGTATAATGAACACCCTCGTAAGGGTGCATATTACACCTCCATGAGGGTATACAGTACACTCTCGTGAGGGTGCATATCACACCCTTGTAAGAGTGCATATTACACCCGCGTAAATATGTTGCATGCACCATAGCCATGATGCAGCATACAAAACCGCATCCGTCTTTTCTGTCGTAGATTCTAAACATCTTGAATTTAACGCCTAAATGAATTATCTTTATTTTAAATCATTCGTTTACTATTTTAAGGTAAATAAATCAAAGGAGCTAATTATGGTTAGTTACAAAGAACTTGGTCTTGTAAACACAAAAGCAATGTTTGCAAAGGCTATCAAAGGTGGATATGCAATTCCTGCATATAACTTCAACAACATGGAACAGATGCAGGCTATCATTCAGGCTGCAGTTGAAACAAAATCACCAGTAATTCTTCAGGTTTCTAAGGGTGCTCGTGAATATGCAAACGGAACACTCCTCCGCTATATGGCTCAGGGTGCTGTTGAATATGCAAAGCAGCTTGGTTGCGAAAAGCCACAGATCGTTCTTCACCTTGATCACGGTCCTTCTTTTGAAGTTGCTAAAGACTGTATCGATAACGGTTTCTCTTCAGTAATGATTGACGGTTCTGCCCTTCCTTACGACGAAAACGTTGCCCTTACAAAGAAAGTTGTAGAATACGCACACGCACACGATGTTACAGTAGAAGCTGAACTTGGTGTTCTCGGCGGTGTAGAAGATGATGTTGCAGCAGAAGAATCAAAATACACAAAACCGGAAGAAGTTGTAGACTTCGTTACAAAAACAGGATGCGATTCCCTTGCCATTTCCATCGGTACTTCACATGGCCGCTGCAAGTTTACACCGGAACAGTGTACACGCGGACCAGACGGAGTTTTGAATCCACCTCCACTGGCATTCAACGTTCTTGAAGAAATTGAAAAGAAAATCCCTGGATTCCCAATCGTTCTCCACGGTTCTTCTTCAGTTCCACAGGAATATGTAAAAATCATCGAACAGTTCGGTGGAAAGATTCCTGATTCAGTAGGTATTCCTGAAGACCAGCTCCGCAAGGCTGCCAAGTCTGCAGTTTGCAAAATCAACATTGACTCTGACGGACGCCTTGCAATGACAGCTGCTATCCGCAAGCACCTTGCAGAAAATCCTGGAGACTTTGACCCACGCCAGTACCTTAAACCGGCACGCGAAGAACTTAAGAAGATGTATGCACGCAAAAACCGTGAAGTTCTTGGTTCAGCAGGACATCTTGACGACTAGTTTAAGCAGCTGAGTTTTTTAGCAAACTCAAACACAGGCATTTGCCTGAAAACACCGTATGATGATTTTTCTTCATACGGTGTTTTTTTAAGAATGAACAAGCCCTGTTTCATTCACACCGGAGTTAATTCAATGCATTTCTTTCTGCTATTATTCATTCCTTCTTTTACATTCTGTCTTCTTGCAGCAGATTCAAAATATAGATTTATAAAATTATCAGCACCTGTATTTATTGGACTCTTTACCGGAATTATTTCTACAGTCTTTATTGAATTCTTCATTTACCCGGAATCAGCATCCGGTAGCAGTTTTTTTTCCATAATAATTCCAGCTTTAACACACTCAGCAGTTCCTTCAATTCTACTAAGCGTTCTTTTCCTTTTATTTTCAAAGGATGATGCTGAATACAAAACCTATGCAATTCTGCCTTTAATTTCAATGTTTTTTTCCATTTATGTTCCATATGTAACTTTTACCCAGGGTGAATCAAAATCTTTTTTCATGTCCTTCATAAACCCTGTTTTATTTATGGAAACAGTAATTTTTTACACCTGTGCAATCAAATATGGATTCCAAAATAATTCCAAAAAAACAAAAGTATTAAAAGCATTTATATTGGCAATGCTGTCACTTCTTATTCAGCCTATTTTCTATACATTATGGTTTATAAAATTCTTACCTGCCCTTTCATATCTGGCAGCATTTATTCTTATTCCTGTATCTATTTTTGTATATAAATTTTTCTCTATTCAGCAAAATTCACTAGACAACATTGAATAAATTCTGTTATCATAAGTTTCATGCTATTGAGTATTTCTATACTCTAGGAGGATAATTGGCAGACAATAAAGGTATGCGCGTAAATGAACAGATACGCGTTCGTGAGGTCAGATTAATTGACGATCAAGGTGAACAGAAAGGAATTGTTCCTACCATTGAAGCACTCAGAATGGCAAGAGACCTGGATCTCGACCTGGTTGAAGTTTCGCCAAATGCAAATCCGCCAGTTTGTAAAATACTGAATTTCGGAAAGTACAAGTTCGAACAGGAGAAAAAACTCCGTGACTCCAAGAAGAACCAGAAAGTACTTAAGCTTAAGGAAATTCGCATGCAGCCAAAAATCGGCTCAGGCGACCTTGACACGAAAGCTAAGCATGTTCAGGAATTTCTAAACGAAGGCAGCAAGGTAAAGGTTACAATCCGTTTCCGCGGACGTGAACTTGCCCACACTGAACTTGGTTTTGATGTTCTTAAAGAGGTTGAAAAGAGGCTTGAAGAAGGTTCCTATGCTATTGAAAAGCCGGCCGCAATGGAAGGCCGTTTTATGTCAATGACATTGGGATCAAAAGTTTCTAAAGCCAAACAGAAACCTGCTTCTAAGGAAGCTGCTGCAGAAGCTGAAGCTGCAGAAAAAGATAACGCTCAGCAAGACTAGAAAAGAGGTAAAATCATGCCTAAGATGAAAACAAAGAGAGCTGCTGCAAAGCGCTTTCATTTGACAGGTACTGGAAAAGTAAAGTACAAGAAAATGAATCTTCGTCATATCTTGACAAAGAGATCACCAAAAAGAAAGATGAACCTTCGCCATGCCGGAATCCTTTCAGAAGATTCAGCTGCATCAATTCGCAAGCAGCTTCTTCCATACGGTTGATTATAGGAGTTAGAAATGAGAGCAGTAGACGGATCAAAAAGAAAGAATCGCCGTGCAAAGATTTTGAAGCTTGCTAAAGGTTTCAAGGGCGACAGAAAGTCAAATTATAAACCAGCTAAAGATGCTGTAGTAAAGGCACTTGACCATTCATATTCTGGACGTAAGCTCAAGAAGCGTGATTATCGTTCACTCTGGATTGCTCGTATCAACGCAGCAGTTCGTGCAGAAGGTATGTCATACAGCCGTTTTATCGACGGTCTTTCAAAGGCTGGCGTTACACTCAATAGAAAGGCATTGAGCAACATGGCAATTGAAGATCCAGTTGCATTCAAGGCTGTTATTGAAGTAGCAAAAAACGCAGTAAAGGCATAAGCTTATGATTTCACTCGATCAGGTTTTGTTGTTACAGGAAAAGGTTGAATCTGCTGTTGCAAAGATTACTTCTCTATCAGAAAGAATCGCACAGCTTGAATCTGACAACGATGCTTTAAATAGCAAATGTTTAGAGCTTACAAAAGCGCTGGAAGAAAAAACGGAGTTTGTTTCAACTCTTGAATCAGCACAAGACAAGATCGAGGAAAGCATTTTAACTACAATCAGTCGTCTTGATTCTGTTGAAGATGCCATTTTAGGTACAGATGCAGAATCAGACGAAAACACTGCAGAATCTTCTAAAACAGAAGATTCTGCAGACACTATTTCAGAAAATAAAATTGAAGAACCTGTTGAAGAAGAAAAGCCGCAGGAAGATTCAGCAGAAACAGAAATTACAGTTCCAGCAATAGACAATAATAAAAACGAAGAGCCTTTTGTTTACGAAGAATCAGCACCGGAGCAGGAAAACTCAGGCCTTATTCATAAGACAGAACAAACTGCATCACAGAATATGGAACAGCCTCAGATTTTTGAAAACACTGAAGAAAAGAAAGAAGATTCCCCTGCTCCATCGGCCCTTGACGGACAATTTGATATTTTTTAATAACCGTGGGAAAAATTCAACTTGATATTTTAGGCGAATCCTTTTCGGCCCAGGCTCCTGAAGACGACGCCTATCTTACAAAACTTTCCTCTTATTACAAAGCAATCACAGATTCAATTGAAAAAACTGCAGATGTAAAAGACCCGCTTAAAATAAGCATTCTGGCAGGAATTACCCTTGTAGATGAACTTTACAAGGAAAAGCAGAAATCAATTAAGCTTTCAAATTACATTCGTTCCGAAGATGAAGAAAAAGCAGAAAAAATAACACAAAACATGATAGATAAAATCAACGGAGTTCTTGATTTATGAAAGTTTTCGTTGATGCAGATAACTGCAATAAAGATTCAAGGAAAATCATTTTAAAAGCCTGCACAAGGAAAAACATTGAAGTTGAACTTGTAGCAAATAAAAATATTCCCGTAAATACGCAGAATGTAAAATTTACCATGACAGTGTGCCCTGCTACAAAAGATGCCGCAGATAATTATATTGTTGAAAATTCTACAGATACTGACATAGCAATAACAAAAGATATACTCTTAGCAAAAAGGCTTATTGATAAAAATGTTTTTACAATGAACGATATGGGAAAAGTTTTTACTTCTGCCAACATAGAAGATTTGCTTGAACAGCGTGAATTAAGCCTGCAAATGAAAAGCCTGGGAATTTCCAACGGGGAAAATTTCAGAAGCCAGGCTCAGACAAAAGAATTTTCAATTCAGTTTAATAAAATAATCAATGAAAAAACGAATTAACTGATGGCACGGTTAATGTCTTCAAGGCGATCCTTAATCTGCATAAAGGCTTCTACTAAATCAGGGTCAAACTGTTTGCCGCTTTGAGACTGGATTTCTTTAAAAGTATCTTCTACAGACCATTCTTCCTTATAGCATCTTTTGTGCCTTAAAGCATCATAAACATCAGCAAGTGAAACTATTCTTGCTGCAAGGGGAATGGCTTTTCCTTTAAGAGCCTGTTCAAGTTCGTGCGGCATTTTAGTTGCAGGAATATAATCCATATAGTCAAAGTGTCCAGGATATCCCCTGTTTCCGCCGTCCCATCTGTCGTGGTGATGAAGGCAGACATCACGTGCCATTGTATCAAGGTCATTTTCTGCAGGAGAAAAAATCTGAGCACCAACGCAGGTATGGCCTTTCATAATGTCCCGTTCATCGTCATCCAGGATTCCCTCTTTTTTAAGAATCCTATCAGGAACAGCAACTTTACCTACATCATGACAGCGTGACGCAAGGCGGAGATTATCTCTGAAACGTTCTCGTTCTTTTTCAGGAATATTCATATTGGTTGCATAGCGGTCATAAATTTCAAGGGAAAAAGAAGAAACACGTTCAACATGGGCACCTGTTTCCTTTGGATCACGAAAGCCTGCCATTTTAACAAGGCGGTCAATATTCTGCCTGGTTAAATAAGCATATTCATAAATTGAACCAACCTTTACTGCAAACTGGGAAATATAAAATTCTGAATCTTTATCAAAAGGAATTACATTGCCCTGCTCATCCTGGGCATTGATAATCTGGAGAACACCAAGAACCCTTCCATTAGTTGCAATAAGAGGAATTGTAAGCATTGAATGAGTTCTGTAACCGGTTGCCACATCTGAAAGCTCGTTAAATTCATAAGGCCGCTTTTCTGTCTTGGCTTCATCCAGATATGGCGACATATGATAAACATCTTCTATATTGATAAGTTTTTTTGAAAGAAGTGCATATCCTGAAATATACTGCTTTGTCGGAATAAAGGAATAAGATGTATAGGCAAGCTTTTCGCCTGGAGCAAGTTCCTTTTGCTTTGTATCGTTCTGACTGTAACGGATTTTCAGACGGTTTTCTTTTGAATCATATTCATAAATAGAACCTGCATCGGCATTTACAAGTTTACGGGCACCGCTTAAAATATTTTCAAGAAGAATATCAACGTCCTTGATTTCCTTAAGCTGCTCTTCTATCTGAGTAATCATCTGCCTTTTTAATTCGTTTTTGTCAGACACTTTTTTCATGCCCATATTATATTCAATGATGAAAATATTTACAACTTTTTTTGCCTTTCTTTACATTTAAAGTTTTTTTATAAGGCAAAAATATAAAGGTCCTGCACCGCTTGAAGAATCGGGTAAAACATGAAGGCCAGACTCCGTAGGTTCAGCAAGTTCAAAAAGGGAAGCAAAATCAAACCCTTCAGGAGCTTTAATAGAACCTTTATAGGACTTAAGGTTTTCAAGAAAATATTCCTGCATTTTTTCTTTTGGCTCAATCTGAACATTTTCAAACTTCTTCCTTAACTTGCATATAATCTGGTCATTTTCCTTAGGACAAAGGGCACAGGTTGAATAGAGAATATAGCCGCCGGTTTTTGCAAGGCGGAATGCACAGGAAAGCAAGGACCACTGCTCCATGGCAACGGATTTAATTCTTGAAGGAGACCATTCATTCAAATACTTAGGGTCGTTTAAAACGTGGCGTTCACTTGAGCATGGAGCATCAAGCAAAATAGAATCGTAATTTTCAGATTCCCGGCGGCACCAGGTGGAAGCATCAGAACAGCTGATTTTAATGCGTCCGGAAATTTCCACCGGCAGCGAATCCTGCACAACTTTAGCAAGGCGGCTTTTTCTTTGCGGCGAACGCTCATTGGAAAACATAAGTGCATCTTCTGCAAGGTTTCCTGCAAGCACTAAAGTTTTGCCGCCTGGTGCTGCACACATATCTAAAACTTTTTCTGCATCCTTAACAGGAAGGCACAGAGCAGAAACAACACTTGCAGGATCAAGAAAATAACTTTGACAATCCTTAAAAGAAATTTCTGCATGGACATTATCCGGCGTTAAACTTGCTTTAAGGGCTTCCCATCGGCTGCCAAATATTTCTTCATAAAAAGAATTAAAACCGTCGCTGCCTGAAAGTTTCTGACTTTTATTTTTCATGGTTCTGCCCTTCCTTATAAATCTGGTTAAACTGAAAAACACGTTCTTCTACCGGCATCAAATTAAACTTATCTTCCGGATTAAGAAGCCCATACTTATTTTTAAAAGCAAGAACTCTTTTAACGGCAGCATCTATTTTATTTTTAAATTCAGGATTTCTTTTACTTTCAGCAATTAAAATCCGGGCAGCATTCAAAAACTTTTTTTCACTTAGCATAAGGACATCAACACCGGCATCAATAGCCTTAACCACGGCAACTTCCGGCGGAAAACCATTGTCTGCAAGGGCACCCATAAAAATATCGTCACTTATTACAAGGCCATTGTAATTCATTGTATTTTTTAAAACTTCATCAATCCAAAAAGAACTTAAACACGCAGGTGTATTTTCATCATAGCCTTTAACAATGGCATGGCTCATGAGTATGCACTCAGGTTCAGCAGCATTTAAAATAAAAGCAAAAGGCAGAAGAAAATTATTTTCAAATTCTTCTTTGCTAAGGGAAATTACAGGCAAACCGGTATGGGGGTCTGTATTAGAATTTCCCGGGAAGTGTTTAACAACAGATGCAACTCCGTTTTCTTCATAGGCACCCACGCACAGGCTGCCGTAAACAACAGATTCAGGAATAGTTCCAAAACTTCTGCTGCCTAAAAAATCCTTATTGTAATCAAGCAAGGGTTCGGCAACAGGAGCAAGATTCATGTGAATGCCCAGAAGACGCATCTGCCTTGCCTGGTTTGCATAAATTCTTTTTGCATCTTCTGCTGAATTATTCTCTGCAATTTTTTTACATGAAGGCAAGGCAGAAGTTATGCCACGCAGGCGGTTTACGTCTCCTCCTTCCTGATCAACGGCAACATAAGGCGGCGTAATTTTATTCTTCAGGCAATATTCATTTATGGAATTAAGAAACAGAATAAGTTCTTCTGCCGTGCCGCCTATATTATAGGAAAAAAGAAGGACACCGCCTGGCACAATAGCACTGCCGTCTTCTAAAAATTCAACAGGCCTGTAGTTTTTATTTCCTTCAATATTAACAAGAAAAAGCTGAAAAACTTTTTCTTCGTCGCTCAACTTATTAAAATAAGAATCAACGGTTTCTGCACTTAGCCAAAAACACAAAGAAACAACAATCAATAAAAAAAACTTTTTCATATCAGTTACTTGGACGCTTGCAGAATTTATAGGTAAACCATGCGCCTAAATATTTATTGACAAAGGGACTTGCCCACGCCTGAAACTTCCACTTAAAAAACTTCATGGAATAAAGCCTGCCCTTTCTGGATGCCTTAATGGCATGCTCAACGGTTTTTTCTGCACTTAAACCATGACGAACTTCTTTTCTTGCACCCTTAGAAGCAACATGAGCAAATTCAGTGCTTACGGGTCCCGGGCACAAGGCAGTAACAGAAATGCCTTTTTCCTTAAGTTCAGCAGCAAGGGCAATGCTAAAACTTAAAACGTATGCCTTGCATGCGCCATAAACTGCAAAATTGCCAAGAGGCAGAAAGGAAGCAAGGCTTGCAACGTTGATTATGCGTGCCCCCTGCTGCATGAACGGAAGGGCAAAACCTGTAATGCCGGTTAAGGAAGTGCAGTCAAGGTCTACCATTTCCATTTCACGGTTAACGTCTGTATTGGCAAATTCACCGTAAGTTCCAAAGCCTGCATTATTTATAAGAACAGAAATTTCAAAATCTCCGGCAGTTTTTTCTTTCTGCAAAAGTTCATTAAGGCGGCGTGCACCTTCAGAACCGGAAATATCCATATCTACAGCACGGACTGAAACTTTATTTTTTCCTTCAATTTCTTTTTTTAATTCTTCAAGGCGTTCTTTTCTTCGGGCAACAATCCAAAGTTCATCGGGGTTTTCTAAAGCAAGCTGCCGGGCAAAGCAGACACCCATTCCGCTGGAAGCACCTGTTACAATGATTATTTTTTTCATGATTGCATTATACCCATACCATTGAAAAAAGTCAGCAATTCCTAGTATTATATAGGCAGCTTAAATTAAGCAATACTATGGCGACAGCTGGTGACAAGCAGATGCTGTCTTTTCACCCGAAAGAAAAACGTCAAAATATTTCATTTTAAATGGAGAATTGACATGCATTCATCATTTACCAAAAGCGCTTTGTTCACAGACCTTTATGAACTTACAATGGCACAGGGATACTGGAAAAACAACATGAACGAACCTGTTGTTTTTGATATGTTTTTCAGGCGTCAGCCTTTTAACGGCGGATTCAGCATTTTTGCAGGTATTGAACCCCTTTTAGATTCCCTTACAGAATTCAGCTTTGACGACGACGAAATTGACTACTTAAGAAGCCTTAAGATTTTTGAAGAAGACTTTCTTGAATTCTTAAAGGAATTTAAATTTACAGGAGACTTATATTCCTTTGAAGAAGGCTCTGTAATTTTCCCGCAGGAACCTTTAGTAAGAATACACGCCAATTTAATTGAAGCACAGATAATAGAGGGTCTTGTATTAAACATCTGCAACTTCCAGAGCCTGATTGCAACAAAAACAGCAAGAGTATGGCTTGCAAGCAAAAAAGGCAGCATAATGGAATTCGGCTTAAGAAGGGCACAGGGACCAGACGGCGGCATGGGTGCTACCCGTGCATCCTATATAGGCGGTGCAGCAGGCACAAGCAATACTCTGGCAGGCAAAATCTCCGGAATACCTGTAATGGGAACAATGGCACATTCATGGATTATGTCCTTTCCAAGTGAACTTGAAGCATTCCGTGCCTATGCAAAAATTTATCCTGAAAAAACAATCTTCTTAATCGACACCTACGACACTTTAAAAAGCGGAATTAAAAATGCCATAATTGCAGGAGCAGAACTTGTTGAACAGGGCTACAACTTTGGTGTCCGCCTTGATTCCGGTGATATTTCTTACCTTACAAAAGAAGTTCGCAAGGAACTTGATGCAGCAGGATTCCCGCAGGCATTTATTTCTGTTTCCAACGAACTTACAGAAGAAATCATAGAGACCCTTGTCTTGCAGAATGCACCAATTGCAAGCTGGGGTGTTGGAACCCACATGGTTACAGGCGGAAATGAATCTTCATTTACAGGCGTATATAAACTTGCTGCACGCCATGATACAAAAACAGGCGGACTTATACCTGCCATGAAGTTCAGCGACAATCCTGCCAAAAACACAAACCCTGGCGTAAAAAACGTGTACAGGCTTTATGATTCAGACGGAATGGCAAGGGCAGATATTCTTGCACTGGAAGATGAAGTCATAGAAAGCGGAAAAGAATACCGGTACTTCCACCCTATGGTAGACTACAGGCAGTTTGTATACAAGGCAGATTCTGTAAAGCCAATGCTTAAAAAGAAGCTGGAAAACGGCAAGCGTGTAGAACCACGCCTGAGCGACAGTCAGCAGCTTGCAGAAAGCCGCAGAAGAATGATGGCAGAAATAGAAACTTTAGACCCGTCGTTTAAAAGAATATTAAACCCGCATATTTATAAAGTTTCCATGACAGAAAAACTAAAGGATTTAAAAATGTCCTTTATAAAGGCAAATATCCGTTAAACAAACAAAAAGGAACTTTTACCAGAGCCTGCATTATTCATTCTTTGCAGGTACTACAACCATCTGGTAAAGTTCCTTGCCCTTCCTTACAATATCAATATTAAGAGCAGTTTCTTTCCTGAATTCACGCCTTAAATAACTTATGTATGTGCAAAGACGCTGCCTTGTTTCCATTGAATAGTCATTCCACAAGCCCATGCAAAGTTCCTTAGTTGAAACAATCTTGCCTTGATTATGCAAAAACAAATCAAAAAGGTCTTTTCTTGATTTTATAATCTTATGATTTTCTGCAAAATGTTCTAAAGCATCCATGCAGTCTTTTTCTGCTTTAGTAAAAAACTCTTTTGGCGGGCACATACATGAAAAAAATTCCTGAAGATCGTGATTATTAAAATATTCCTGTAAAAGTGCAAAAGCAGGCACAAGTCCTTCTATTCTTTTTATTCCCAAGGCAGAAAGAAAATAATCCTTATTCTTTGCATACCAGAAAGCGGCACGTTCATCTGGAGCAGGAAAGGGATCATTGAAAACCACAACAGGAACAGGATTTTTACAGCGTGCAATATAAGTATATGGATTAAACAAATCCATCTGAAACGTCCGCACGTCTATCATCACATATTCAACTTCTCCGGGGGATGCAACATCAAGGCAGCCATAAAATTCTGCATCATTGGTAAAAACAGTAACATCACCGCAGGTTAATTCCATATAAGATGCAAGTTCCATGCAAGCCTTAAGCTGTTCTTTTTTTGTAAGTATATAAACTGACATACCCTCATCCTTAAAGAAAATTACTGCTTTTTCCTCATATTTCCATTGATGAAAAGTTCATCCTGATACCAGTCTATGCGCAGGCTGAAATATTCATCATAGTAACCTTCGTTGCTTATAAGGAATTTATAGACAGTGCCTGTTGTAAGCTTTGAAAAGTCAACCTTTCTGACGTCTACCCATTTATTACCGCTTAAAATAAGGAACCTGGATTTTTCCGTAATATCTGCACCGGTTTCTGAATCAAGGGCATTAAAATGAACGGAAAGATTGCGGCTTGCATTCCTTAAAAAGTTAAGTTTTAAAACAAGGCTTTCTTTGCCTACGCTAATGCTCTTCCACCAGACGTATGGGCCTTCAGCAATTTTAATCCTGTATTCGCCGGGACGCAAAAAAACATCCTTTGTGTAATATTCAACATTTTTGCTGCCGGCAGATTTTTTATCTGCAACAAAAATTCTTCTTGAACCTGCAACTTCAGGAATTTCATCTCCATCATTAACAAAGAAAAAGGCATGAGCCGGAATATCAGCCGCCACACTTGCTGTTGCAGGCATCTGCATTTTTAAAGAAACAGGAGTAAACCAGGAACGCAAAACTGTTTTATGGATTACGCCTTCATTCCATGCATAAGTAAATGCACAAACAGCAGCTGCTGCTGCCAAAGCAATCAGGGCACCACGTTTAAGTTTTTTATTCTTTTCTTCAAAAACAGGGTACTTTAATGGCTTTGCAGAAATTATAGACTGAGCAAGGGCAACCCTGATGGCATGAGTATCATACTTCCTTAAGTATTTCCGCACCCTTGCAATAACGCTTTCTATAGACTTAAACCTTTTTGCAGGGTTTGGCTTCATCATTTTGTTTATAAGGAAGGCAACTTCTGCAGGTATGCTTTTATTTATTTTTTTAGGCGGAATATAACTGCCCTTCTTAATCTTAGCAATGGTTGCAGGAGCCATATCTCCGGCATAAGGCTTTGTGCCTGTAACCATTTCATAAAGCATAACCCCAAGGGAATAAATATCAGCACGGGCATCTACTGTGCTGGAATCCGTAAGCTGCTCTGGTGACATATAAGCAGGCGTTCCTAAAGTAGAACCTGCCATTGTAATAGAAGAACCTGCCAAAGTAGTGTCAGCAATGGTTTTAGAAGAAGCGGCAACAGAAGAAGCAGGCTCACTTTCTTTTTCGTCACTGGCAATGCCAAAGTCTGCAAGTTTAATTTCTCCGCGCTTGGACATTAAAATATTGCCGGGTTTAATATCGCGGTGGACAACACCTTTGGCATGGGCATTCTTTAAGCCAAGGCAGGCATCCTGCAGAACAAGCATGGCAAGCTGAACAGGAAGCACAGTCTGCTTTTCTATAAGCTTATCAAGGGACATGCCTTCTACGTATTCCAGAACAATATAATTTGCCCTGCCTTCCGTAAAATAGTCAAACATGCGCACAACATAAGGGCTTGAAAGATCACTTAAAATCCTTGCTTCCCTTTTAAACCGTTCCCGTATTGCCGCACCGCCGTTCCTTAGGGTAAGCTTTTTAATAACAACCTTGCGCTTAAGTTCCGGATGGGTTGCAAGATAAACAGCACCCATTCCCCCTGCTGCAATCTTTACACAGTTTTTATATTTACCGATTGTCTCTGTTTCTACAGCTGCCATAGTTTTCTCCAATTAATATTAAAGCTCTATAATATCTTTATCAGGATTAAATTTAAGACCCGGAACAACATAAGCCACATTCATTTCTTCCGGATTATGAAGCTGAAGATAAGAACCATCCTGCCTCAGCTTATATTTAGCATCCTTAACAGGCCTGTGGCCGCCAAACCATAAAACACCACTGCCCTTTGCCCTGGAATTTAATTTCTTAAGGTTTTTTTTACATGTAAGGTCAAAAACTTCATCATTGCGGGTCCAGGTTAAACCTTCTGCAACATAAGAAAAATCGTCACAGTTGCTGTTAATTACTTCCTTTTTATTGTAAACGTCAAAAGGTTCCGCATGGGAAACTGCAAAAGAAGAAAAAACCGCACACAAAGGAAGCTTTTTTTCCCACAAATCAATTAAATGCAAAACGGCATCGCCATAAACCTGCCGGATAAAATCGCAGCACATCTGCCCTTCGTTTACAAATTTCCTAAAGGAATGATTTCCGTGGCCTGTTTCATTAGTAACGTTTTCGTGGTTTCCTTTTAAAAAATGAAAAACCTGCGGAAACTGATTCTTTAACTTAATTATAATCTGCCAGACGGCAATGTTTTCCTTCATTTCTTCCTGCATGGAAGGGCCTGCATAAACATTATTCTGCCAGTCTATAAAACTTTTCTGCCAGCGCTCATAAGCCCGTAATTCGCCATGAACAGCATCCCCGACACAGACAACAATTACATTGCCTGCATTTAAATCTTGCAAAACAGTAGATTCCGAGCGTATTTTAGAGTCCATAAGCTTTAAAAGAAAATCAGCACGCCCGTGAATGTCTGGCACAATAATAACAGGAACCTTGCTTTCAGAAAAATCTAAAAGACCGCCAGACAAACCATCCTTATTTAAAGGACGGTAAGCAGGACTTTCGTTTTCCAGCAAGGTAACCGCAGAATCTAAAAAAAGCTGAAAAGATGATTCTTCCGGAAAAGTCTGAGATGAATTTATTTGCTTAAGTTCCTGACTAAAGGATAAAAGCTGCTCTTCTGTAAGCATTTTAACCCATTATAAGGTTTGCAGAACCGATGGTTAATTTGTCTCCTGCATTAAGACGGACATACTTATCCGGGGGAATTCTTCTGCCGTTAAGGAAAGTTCCGTTGGTGCTGTTTTCGTCTTTTACAAAATAGGCATCGCGGATTTTCTGGATTATACAGTGATGGCGGCTTGCAAGTTTAGAATCAATGACAATGTCGTTATCCTGTTCCCTGCCCATTGTGATTTTTGCCGCAATCTGAATTTTCTTTTTATTGAACACAAGATAAGAAACCTGCTGAGATTCTGCAATCTTGTCTAAATGCTGACCTAAAGGACTTGAATTAATAATTGTTGTATCACTCATACATAAATTATAAAACCGGAATTCAAATATTACAACAAAAATTTTAACGATTTTACAACGTTCAAAACTGTGTTACAATAGGCTCATGCAGGAACAAAATTCGCTAATAAACCAAAACCAGACTATCCGCTGGAAACAGCGTTTTCAGAATTATTGTAAGGCACTAAAAACACTTTCTGCTGCCGTTGAACTTTCAAAATCAAGACCGCTGACAGATTTAGAAAAACAGGGCTTGATACAGACATTTGAATTTACACAGGAACTTTCATGGAAGACTCTTACAGACTATATAAAATTTAAGGGAATTGCTCAGGATCTTGCAGGTTCTAAAGATGCGGTCAGATATGCATATAATTCAAATTTAATAGAAAACGCAGACATCTGGATGGACATGATTGCAAGCAGAAATTCAAGCAGCCACACTTACGACCAGGAAACTGCTGATGATATTGCAGATAAAGTAAAAAACTTATATATAGCTGAATTCTGTAAGCTGCAAAAACGACTTGACCAGGAATTATAAACACCAATATGGAACAGTTCGGACTTTCAGAAAAACACCTGCAGATTATCAATGGTATATATTCAAAATATCCGGAAATTCAAAAAGTCCTGGTTTACGGCAGCCGTGCCCTTGGCACATATCGTCCCGGTTCTGATATAGACATGACCATTATAGGAGACGTTTCCAGCCAGGCTTTATTTAAAATAATCAACGATTTTGACGATTCAATGCTGCCATATCTGGTTGATATAAGCATTTTTTCCAAACTGAAAAATCCGGGTTTAATAGAACACATAAACACATTTGGAAAAGTTATATACCCGATTTATCAATGACAGCTAATTGATAATGTATTCACCGCATTTTTGCGGTAAATACATTGAACATTCACCGCACCTGGCGGCAGAAGCACAAATTACATGATTGTGGGGATATAAATTTATATACGTCATTCTAAACTTTGCCACGTCATTCTGAAAAATGCGCAGCATTTGTTCAGAATCTGCAACCAGTTTAGCAAGTAAAACAGCTTGCAAGGCATAAAAGTCATGCTTTCTTCGGATCTCTGACACGAAAACAGGTACTACATTCATAGCATTATTCGTCTATTGAAACGATACCAATAGCCCTTTGTAAGAGTTTCCGCTGTCTATTGTTATACACTCCTTGTTTTTTTTCATCTATGGATAAAAAAATATTAATTTTTTCATAAAAAAATCAAAAAAAGTGACATATTTTTATTTTTTACAGTTATATATATAAGTAAGAAGTATTTATTGCTTTCCTAGGCCGCAGTATAACTTCTGAAAACTTTTTACTTGGAGAAACATTATGTCTACTCAAACACAACCAAACGTAATCTACAAAGACAGGCTTTTCAAGGCAATCTTTGGCAAACAAGAACATAAGGACTGGCTTTTGTCTCTTTACAATGCACTCAACAATTCTGATTACAAGAACCCGGATGACCTGGAACTGACGACAATCGGAAACATCATCTACATAACGATGAAGAACGATTTGTCGTTTCTGATTGACAGCTAGATGAACCTTTATGAGCAGCAGTCTACATGGAACCCGAATATGCCATTGCATGGGTTATTTTATTTTGCTCAGCTTTATCAGCAGCATATTTCAAAGCAAAAGAGGGATATTTATTCTTCTACATTGTTGAAAATTCCAACGCCTCAGTTTATAGTTATATATAACGGTTCCAGGCAGACGGCAGACGTTGAAAAACTAAAGTTGTCTGACGCTTTTGAAGTTCCCAAAAACGACGGTGAATTTGAATGGACCGCAACACTTGTGAACATAAACAAAGGACACAATGAAAGTCTGCTTGCTAAATGCAAGCCGTTGAATGATTATGCAATTTACATTGATCGTATAAAGGCTAATATACAACAAGGATTAACAAAAGAAGAAGCCGTTAAAGAAGCAATGGATTTTGCTATAAAAAACAACATGCTGAATGGCTTTTTTCTAAGCTAGAAACTGGAGGTACTGAACATGTCATTAACAGAATTTAATCAGGAAGAATACGACAGAAACCGTTATGACGAAGGCAGAGAAGCCGGTATTCGAGAAGGCAAACTTGAAGGCAAATTAGAGGGTTTTATTGAAACAGCAAAGAACCTTTTAAGAATGGGGTTTTCTCAAAATCAGATAACGCAAGCCACCGGTTTATCCGCTGAACAGCTTAACAAACTTTCCAAGGCTTAAAAGCTGCTACGTCATTCTAAACTTTGCTACGTCATTCTGAAAAATGCACAGCATTTGTTCAGAATTGGCAGTATGCTCATGGACTATTGGCAAAGTCTCAATCGGCTATTAGAAGAATTACAATGGTCGATTGAGAACGTAATAACAGTCTATTGGCAGTGTTCAAACAGTTTTTCAATTATCTTTTGCTGAACATAGGCAAAAATTCTTCATAACAGGTTGCAGCCCTTATGTTTGTCAGCTTGCCTTCACTATTCGTAATGGTTATTTCAAATTCATCTTTTATAATCCATTTAACCTTAACAAAAAGGCTTTTACCGGATTTTACATCTTCCAGGCTTTTTACTTTTTCAGAAAGCAAACTCTGAAAAAGATTTTCTGTAACAATTCCAATACCGGATTTATTCAAAAAGTAGCGTAGATAAAAGAAATAATCATGCAGCACTATAAATACTGCTGGGCTTCTACATAGCCTAAAAGGTATAGAAAGACCGGTGCCGGAATCTTAAATATTTTTTTATTGCCTTTATATTCATGTAATCCAAAATCATCTATACGTTTTGTAATTACAAGATTTGGCAAATCTTCCTTTGATAAACTGACAATTAAATCATTTTCTGAAATCGGAGAATCTTCCCTGTACTTTACTTCTATCATAATCGGATTTGGATTTTGCGCATATTGAACAACAATATCAATTTCCTTATCCCTGTTTCCACCCCTATAATAACCGACTTTAGTAACAGCACTATAATTAAATGCCTTTACATGCTTATAAACTGCCGTTTCTGCAATAATACCAAGTTCTAAAGGATCATTTGTAATGTCATCTTTCATTAACACGGCATTTCTTAATGCTGCATCTGCAATGTAAATCTTGTCCTGTGATTTAAGAATCTGTTTTGAACTTACATTTATTAAATGACTGATATAAATTAAATTTGCACCTTCAAGATATAAAATATATTTTTCAAGAGTATTTCGGGAAACCTGCAGTTCCTTGCAAATTGTATTGATATTGATGATATTTGAAGAATTGTAGCAAAGATAAAGGAATACTTTTTCAATATCATTTATATTTCTGATTGCATATAATGCCGGCAAATCACGTTTTAGTGCTTTATCAACAATATCTTCCCTCAAAATTCTCTGGGCATAAATATCATCCTTTGACAAAGCAAGTTCCGGAAATCCGCCAACCTGAAGATACCTTATAAAATGAGGCTGAAGGAATGAAAGTTTATTAACAATTTCATTTTGAGTCTGCCTATCAAGTAAATATAATTGAGTTGGCTTTATTCCCGACGGCAAGTCTTCTACCTGAATATTCAACAGTTTACAATATTCATAAAAAGTCAATGTAGGAACCTGAATTGTTATCCACCTGCCAAGTCCGCTTTCTCTTGTTTTATCTGCAATAACAGGACTTGCAGAACCTGTAGCCATTACTTTAATGTCTGGATTTGTATCATAAAGAACCTTCAGCCATGAATTCCAGTCCTGAGAATATTGTATTTCATCAAAAAAACAATAAATAACATCTGAAGCAGTTATATTCTGCCTGTAAATCCTTAATACATCATCAATGCTGCAAAGTTTTAGCAGCGGATGATCAAAAGAAAGAAAAACAATATCTTTTGGGGAAGCTCCTGTTTCAATTAATTTAGCAATTGTCTGATACATAATGGTAGTTTTTCCTGTACGCCTTGCACCACTTAAAAGGACAGTCCTGCGGATTTCTGTATTTTGAAAAACCTTCCAGCTTTCATAAAAGGAAGCTCGTTTCATTGGTTTATTAAATTCTTTTTGGACTACACCCGTTTTCCACCAGGGATTATATGAATACAGCAAATTCAAAACACTGTCTTCGGAAAAATAACTCATGATAAAAACTCCAGGAATTATCAATTATTTTTAGATAATGATAATGTTTATAAGCAAAGATTGTCAATATAATGATAATTATTTATAGCTAATATTATCATTTGCCTTACTAAAGTCTAGGCCGATAAATTTTTCCAGAGTGATACGAGATTGCAAAAGAACGGCCAGTGTAAGGTTGCATTGTTTTTTAGTTTAACTCCAGTGCTAAAACTGTCTTCCAAACTTACGAATACTTTACATCAAAACTTTTTATATTTGTTAAACAAATTTATAAAATCACTTTTAAACATAATTAAACAGCAGCTTGCAAAGGCATAAATTGCCAGGCTTGTAAAATTTATATATTTACCTGTTTATTTATTACAAATCTTTCAAACCAGTCAGGAACGACATCTTTAAGCAATTCAATACATCCATTTTGAACTTTTGCAAAGTTTGAATAAGTCCGTTTTTCTTCATCATTGGAATTATCAAATAAATAAGCTTTGTCACTTAATAAAATTGCACTGTAAAGATTTTCCATAGTTTTGTAATAACGACTTTCAATTTTATCTTTTGGGACAAAGTGACCTCCTTCTTCCACTCTGTTATCAACACGCTCAATATTAATTGCAGGATTTTTTGTAGCAATATAATATAGATAAATTTTAAATCCATGCTCTTTTGCCTGTTTTAGAAATTCCAATTTAGAAGGATGAGAAAAAACAGTTTCACACGAAAATGAAGAATCTGATAAAAGAAGCTGATTCCGTAAAAAATCTGCAATTCCAGCAGCTAAATAAGTTAGTTGATTTACATTTTTTGTTAAAAATAAAATATTATCTTTTATAAAAAAAGTATCTTTCAGCAGATTAAAATTCAAATATTTCGCAAATGTTGAATTTTCTAAATACAAAAGAATATTTTCCTTTGAAAAATCAAATTCTAAGTTCTGTAAACTGTAACCAGTTTCTAGTTTTTGTGCAATTTCATCAGCATTTACATACAAATATGGATGAAAAATTTTTTGTTCAACAAGATACTTATATAATTCAGATTTTCCAAAACCATTAGAACCGGCAAAAACCCTTAAACGTTTTATTCTCATTTTACTTAAGCTTTATTATGCGTTTTACTACTTTTACATCAGGTTCAGTATGTCCAATGACTTCTTCCGTTCCATCTGCAAATTCTTTGACTATATCAGTACCACGTACAAAAGTTACAGGCAATCCTAATTTTCTAGCTCTACGGATAGCAAGTTCGCCACATGCAGAATAAATTGCCTGACGCTGAGCCTGTGTTCCTTTCGTTTCTGTAACCCTTATTCTCATATTCACCTCTAACCTATCATAACAAAAAAAAGTGAAATTCACAATTAAAACTACAACATTATTATTTTCGACCGCTATTTTTCAATGCATTCTGCAAGCTAATCAGCCTTTACAGGAATTGCCGTGCAAAGGCATAATAAACTTTACAGGCCCTAGCAGTTTTAACGCCCATAGCACTACGGGCAGAGCATTATCAGGCTATGGAAACGATGCCCATAGCCTATGGAAAGAACCTGCATAGACTATTGGCAGAATTCCCATAGTACTATGGAAAGCGTATCCATAGACTATTGAGATTATAATCTTGGACTATGGGGAACGTGTCTATAGTCGATGGAGAACGTACCCTGTAGTGCCTATCGGGAAACTCCTTGTTTAAGTTTTTCCAAGTTGCTTACTTTACCTCAAACGGATTTTTAACAGGCACATTAAACAAAACCCGAATCTTTCGTAATGGACTAATCAAGAAAGCCGTAAGATTAAAAAGCATGTTTTTGATGCTGATTTTTAATACATTCTGCTTAATCGGTTCTTCACAAAACTTTAGAATCGGAAGGCGTTTTACTTTAGCACCAGAGTTTTTAATCTGGTAGTCAGCCCACACGTTAAAAAGGCGTTCTGCCATATATCCCCAGATACGAGCCTGTACAGCATTATAATGTTCTATATTTATACGCTTTTCTGCTTCTGCAAGTATTCCAAAAAGCCATTCACAATATGAACAGAATTTATCCCACCCTATAACATTTATGTTATAGTGTGATAGCTTGTTATTACAAGCTATCACACTAACAAATGAATTCATGTATTCAGGGTGCAAATCGTTTATAATTTGGGCAAGAGTGCGCATATCTTCAGAAACATGACAAAAACTGTAATCTGTCAAAAGTGAATACGGATAAACTTTCTTTTTAGACATTAAAAAGTCATATTTGTCTAAAAGAATGCCAAGTTTTGTTTCATCAAATTTATATGAAGAAATCTGATTTACAGGCAGTTCAAGTGCATCGTCAAAAATCGGGCGGTTATCAAAACAAAAGAACCTTCTGTAATGGCAAAGCCCTACATATTTAATTTCTGGGTAAAGTGTTTTAAGGTTCTTCCATGCCCAATAAATTGCAGTAAGCTCACAGTAGCTTTTGTTTTTTGCACTGATATTGTCGCATGGCTTTCCGTTTACCTGGTCGTCACGTTGAAAGCCCAAATCTGTTTTTGCAATGGCTGCTCCAACCTGCACAGGAAGCAAAAGTTCACTTTGTGGCAGTTCGCATGCCTTATGGCAACAGACAATAATTTTTGTATTTTCTTTAGTAAGCTGCATTATGCCGCCTCCTTGTAAGAAGAAAGCAGCAATTTATTGAATTTAGTTAAACAGCTGTACCCCCCCCCCGAATTTACTGAACTGACCCCAAATTTTAGGACAGTTTAAGCAACAACCTCGTTTGGAGTTTTCCAGCCAAGATTCTGCTGAATGCGCTCATTATTGTAATATTCAATAAAATCGTCAATAAGTTT
>JALELH010000114.1 GCA_022768865.1 Spirochaetia bacterium | reverse complement strand
TAAACCGCCGATGGCAAGACCGGGAGTATTTAAGGAATCAACAAACTGTGCACTTTCTTTTCTTAAATCATCAAAAAAGTTTCCCTGCACAATAGGAAATAAAATTCCCTTATAGCCACTTTCCAGATGAATAGTCCATTCTGCAATGGCACGTTCTGCCCACTTGGAAGAAAGGCGCAATGCACGTTCTGCTTCCGGACGTTCAACACCGTAGCCTGAACATACATCAAGCTGCATCTGAATGTCGCTGTTAAGCTTAACCTGTGTCTGCACAACATTTTCCGGAGTAAAAAAATGTTTGCTGCCGTCTATGTCGCTGCGGAATTCAATGCCTTCGTTTTTAATCTTCCTTAGTTTAGAAAGAGACCATACCTGAAAACCGCCGGAATCAGTTAAAAAATTCCTGTTCCATTTAGTAAAGCCATGGAGTCCGCCTGCTTCCTTTACTAAATCTGCACCCGGCCTTAAATACATGTGGTAAGTATTGGCAAGAATAATTTCAAAGCCTATTTCTTCAAGGTCATCTTTTGTAAGTGCCTTAACAGTCCCCTTTGTTCCAACAGGCATAAAGACAGGAGTTTCTACATCGCCATGAGGCAAATGCATTACGCCAGTGCGTGCAAGGGAACCTTTATTTTCGTGATGAATTTCAAAAAAATTTTCAAACATATAAATACCTTAAATTAAGTTTTAGCATATTTCAATAAAACGCTGCTTATTATAATAAACAGAAAAACCGGAAACCAGGCACCAAACAACGGGGGAATAGTCTGAAACTTTGCCATAAGCATGGTAACCATCTGCGTAACATAAAAAAGAACGACAGCCGTAATGCTTAAAGCAAGGCTTATAATAAGGACATTTTTTCTTGTCTTGCCGCTAAGACCTACAGCTAAAAAAACAACAATAAAAACAACAAAGGGGAAAGAAAACTTTTTGTAGTAAACAGACTTTTCTTCTGCACTTGGCAGACCTGCCTTTTCAAGATGTTCAATATATTCCCTTGCCTGCTTTGTATTAACTTCTTCTACAGAAATGGTATTGTTTCTGAAAGTTTCAGGAGGCTCTGTAAAAAGTTCAAGAAGGTCATTTTCCACAGGCACCATTACAACGCCATCTGCTGAATTTTTATATTCTACAGGGTTTGAAAGTTTCCATTTGCCGTCATTCCATGAAGCATTGTCAGTATAAATTAAGGCACGCAGATTTTTGTCGTCATCACGTATAATAAAATAAACCGTATAAAGGCGCTTTACAAAGTCATCATAAAAATCTGCCTTGTAAATTATATTCCCCTTATCTGCCATAATGACAATACGGCTGTTGTTCAGTGATTTTTCTTTCTGAAGGACTGCTTCCTGCATTTTAACTTTTTTTGTATAGGTTGGAACAACAATAAAATCTTCAAAAACAAACATAAAAAAGCTCATGGCAACTGCAACAAATAAAAGGGGAATTGTAAAACGGAACAAAGAAATGCCGGAAGCAAAAATAGCCAGAAGTTCATTCTTTGCATAAAAATCGCTGAGCATATATGCCGTTGCAAAAAGCATGGCAATGGGAATGGAATACCATATTGTTTTAGGAATATAATATAGTAGAATTGTGCCCACATCCTTAGTAGAAACACCTTTAGAAATGTAATTCCACAGATTCATAAAAAGATCCGTAAGGTTAAGGACAAGAATAAAAAACAAAAGTGCTCCAATAAATATGGGGAAAAAACTTTTTAGCATATATGAAATGATTTTCATTTTTTCTTAAGCCTCAGGTAAAGAATAATTCCAAGCAAACCTAAAACAAGATTAGGCGTCCACATCATCCAGAAACCGTTATAACCACCCCTTATGCCAAACATCTGCCCGATGATGGTTGCCGACCAGTATAAAACAGATAAGATTATACCAAAAATAAGGCCTAAAGTCTGTCCGTCTTTCCTTCCGAATATAAGAGACAAAGGAAAAGCAAGCATGGCAAAAAAAATTGAACCAAAAGGAACGGAAAACTTTTTATTAAATTCAAGCTTATAGGTATTCTTCAGTTTTGGAGAAATGCTTTCATCGTTTTTAACTTCCCTGATTTTTTTGCCTAAATCCCAGGAAGTCATTTCTCTTGGGGAAACACCGCCATTAGAAGAGATAATGGAATCTTCAAAAATGCTTAAGGCAAGTTTTTCAGAAGCAAGGGTATCATAAGAACCGGACTGAATGTCCTTCATCATTACAACCATAGGATTTTCCATATCAAGCTTCATAAGAACGCCTTCTGTCGTAGATTTCTGGACTATGGAATCCTTTGCAACAATGAGTCTTGTGTCGCCATCCTTGCTGGTATCAAAAAAAACAAGATCGCTTACTTTAGTGCCGTTGACGTTGCCGATAACAAAAATAGAATCATTCATTCTTTTTATGGACATGGATTCAAGTTCTATGGCAGGGTTTGACGTAATGATCTTACGCCGCATTTTATTATAGTTTATTGTTCCCAATGGAAGAAAATAATCGTTCATAATAAAGCTGAAAACAGAAATGGCAAGTCCCATTGCCAGAACGGATTTTAAAATCAGGCTGTATTTCTGACCGCTTGCCCTTAAAATAAGGACTTCGTTATCCGTTACAAGGCGACCAAGGCACATTAAAAAGCCAACAAGAGTTGCAAAAGGTGCAGACTGTGCAATGATTGCAGGCAGGCAATAAGAAATAAGTTTTACAACCTGGCCAAGGGGAACACGTTTCTTTAAAATAGTTTCTGCCAGCAGAAGAATCTGGTTTACAAAAAATATAACAAAGAAAAAGGAAAAGCACACTACAAAATAAAGCAGAAGTTCCCTTGCAATATATTTTGCAAGAACATTGCTTCCTAAAGAATTTACCCTGCAATACTGAACCCGGAAAAAGTTTTTTATAAACTGACAGTTTAACTTTTTGCCTGCTATGTAACCTGTTTTAAAAACAAGCCTTCTAAAATGTATTTTCTTCAGGTTTCTTGTTTTTTTAGAATATAAAATCTTTATAAAGGAATACTGCCTGTAAAGATACACCAGGGCGGAATCAATTTTATTGAGAACAGTTTCTGCTTTTTCTTTTATTAACTTAAGCCACCCTTTCATTGTTACGCTTAATTTTTTACGCCAGTGCTTCCAAAACCACCGGTTCCGCGTTCTGTCTCTGAAATGGATTCTGCCTGAATAAATTTTCCTATTGTAACAGGAGCAACAACAATCTGTGCAATTCTGTCTCCGCTGTTTATTTCAAAATCTTCGTCGCCAAGGTTTATAAGGATTACTTTAAGTTCTCCGCGGTAGTCACTGTCTATTGTGCCGGGTGTATTTAAAACAGTAACACCGTTTTTTGCAGCAAGTCCGCTTCTTGGGCGCACCTGAATTTCGTATCCCTGTGGAATTTCAAAAAACAAACCTGTAGAAATTATTGTGCGCTGGCCTTTTCTCAGCACAACCTTTTCCTGCAAAAGTGCACAGACATCTGCACCTGCAGCACCGGCAGTTTTATAGCATGGCACAAGGGCACCCTTTGAAGCAATTACCTTTATTTCTGTATCATTCATTTTATTTTCCTTTTATAGTTTATTTTCCTGCAATCTTTTTCCTTTCAGAATAAGAAAGTTTCTGTCCGTAAACAACCATGGTTTTTCTGGACGAATCTATAAGACGGCTGACAAAAGAAATTATATCATCTTTATTTATCAAACGTATAGACTGAATGAATTCTTCCGTAGTCATAAGGTTAAAGCCAAGGGAATAAAAGTTCCATAAACGGCGCATTAAAAAAACAGGGTTTACATCGTTCATGGTTTCAAGGCCCATAATGCGCTCTACGGCAAGATCAATTTCTTCCTGGCTTATTTCTTTTGCCACCAGATTGTTTACTTCTGCATCCAGAGCCTTTG
>JALELH010000083.1 GCA_022768865.1 Spirochaetia bacterium | reverse complement strand
AACAGTGTTTACAGTTGCTCCAGCTCCTTACCGCAACGACTTCCTTCACGAAGTTGATGTCATCGAAGATGTTATGATCGGCATGGGGCTTGATTACTTTAAGCCTGCAAAGCCAAATGACTTTACAATCGGACGCCTTCTGCCTGTAACCCTTTACAGCCGCAAAGTAAAAAACATCCTTGCTGGCCTTGGTTACCAGGAAATGATTTTTAACTATCTTGGTTCAAAGAAAACTTACATTGACAACATGGGCATAGACGGAAGCAAGGTAATTGAAATTGCCAACCCGATGAGCGAAAACTATCAGTTTATCCGTCCTTCAATCATTGCTTCCCTTTTTGAAGCAGAAGCCCAGAGCGGCAATGCAGTTTATCCGCACAAGATTTTTGAAGTCGGAAAGATTGCCTACATTGAACCTTCAGAAAACACCGGCACAAAAACAATTCAGTCTTTAGGATTTTTAACT
Source organism: Spirochaetia bacterium (assembly GCA_022768865.1). Classification (GTDB taxonomy): domain Bacteria; phylum Spirochaetota; class Spirochaetia; order Treponematales; family Treponemataceae; genus Treponema_D. Next base: position 7,820 of record JALELH010000083.1, on the reverse strand, counting down.
GCAGGCAACAATGCAAACTTTAACGAAGCCGCATCAGAAGTAAGCACAATCCTTTACTACCTTGACCACAAGTATGAAGTTGTAGAAACAAATGATCCTCGCTTTATTCCTGGACGCCAGGCGGGAATTATGGTAAACGGCAAACAGTGCGGAATCTTTGGAGAAATTCATCCTCAGATTCTTGAAAACTGGGCTGTAGGCGTTCCTTGCGTAGCAGGTGAAGTTGACCTTGAATACCTGATGGAAACAACAGAAAAAGCAGAAGCAAAGGCAACAAAAGAAGCCGCTTCTAAAAACGATGCAAAGGCTGCAGAAAAGAAAGCCGCAGAAAAAGCAGCACAGTCAGCAGCATCTGCATTTAATCCTGTTGAACACTTCAACAAGTACATTGAACTGCGCGTTGCTAAAATAGAAAAGGTAGAAACAAACCCTCAGGGAGACAAACTTTACATTGAAACCCTGGACGACGGAAGCGGAACACCGCGCATAATTCAGTCCGGTTTGCGTCCATACCTTAAGGAAGAAGAACTTTTAGGAAAGCATGTAATCATTGCAGCAAACCTTGCACCAAGAAAGATGAAGGGTGTAGAAAGCCACGGCATGCTTCTTGCTTCTGACTATACGGAAGACGGAAAGGAAAAGGTTGAACTTTTAACAGCACCTTGGGCAGCACCTGGAACACTTGTTACTCTTGAAGGTTTTGAAAACGCAACAGAAAAGCCTGTAAAGATTGACATTGACCGTTTCTGCAAAGTTGAATACAAGGTTATTGACCATGTAGCCCATTCAGCAGGAAAAGCTCTTGTTGCCGGCGGCAAAAAAATCACACTTGAAAAAGTAGAAAACGCAGAAATTGAATAGTAAATAAAATAACTGAAGGTTGTTCTGGAACGTCCGGGGCAACCTTTAATTATTTAAACTGTTTATTGGTAATTAGAAATGATGAGTTTTACCAGGTTTTATTTGAAAGCCAAATTTTACAACCAGGGATTATTATGGCTGTAGTTTCTTTTTTAATGGGTTTAATTGGCAGTCTTGGATTTCTTCTTTGCGGAATGAAGTTCATGAGTAACGGTGTTCAAAAGAGTGCGGGGGAAAGACTTCAGCGCGCATTGAGCATGGTTGCGGGCAACCGTTTTGCAGGACTTTTAACAGGCCTTGCAATTACAATGATAATCCAGTCTTCGGGGGCAACCACTGTAATGGTTGTTTCCTTTGTAAATGCAGGGCTTCTTACTTTAGCCCAGTCCGTAGGCGTAACTTTTGGTGCCAACATCGGAACAACAGTTACGGCATGGATTGTTTCTCTCTTTGGATTTAACTTTAAAATAAGTGCCTTTGCCGTTCCTGTATTTGGTTTTGGCTATCTGCTTACCTTAATGAAGAATGCCAATTCCCGCAACATGGGCGAAGCAACTATGGGCTTTGGAATGCTGTTTCTTGGCCTTAGCGGACTTTCTGATCTTTTCAGGATTGACCCTGCAAGTTTAGGCTGGCTTCAGGAAATTCAGCACATGGGATTTATTTCCTATGTAGTAGGATTTTTTATCGGCATTTTCATTACGGCATTAATGCATTCATCAAGTGCCTTTACTGCTATTGTAATTACACTTGCCTTTAACAAAGTGGTCACCTGGGAAATGAGTGCCATTATGACTTACGGCAGCAACATAGGTTCAACAATCGATGCAATTATTGCCGCCGCCGGAACAACTGCAGATGCAAAACGTTCGGCTCTTGTCCACGTATTGTTCAACATTTTTGGAACTGTAATTGCCGTTATTTTCTTCAGGCCTCTTCTAAGCTTTATTGAATTTATTTCTCCAAAGGACAACATTGCAATCAGGATTTCTATCCTGCACACTGTATTTAAATTCCTTACAACGGCAATCTGTATTCCTTTTGTAAATCAGATCTGCACAATCACTAGAAAACTTATTAAAGACGACCCTGACGCACTGCCTTTTACCTATAAGCTTGAATTTGTTGCCCACACACTTGGAAAGGAAAGCCTGGGCGGTTACATAGTTCGTGCTGAAGGCGAAATTGCAAAAATGACGGACATTGTAAGCGAAATGTTTGACCGCTTCCAGATAGGAATTACAACACTTGATACGTCGTTTATTGAAGGCCACATGGATGTAATGAAGTCTGAAGAAGATTACTGCGATCAGATGCAGGAACAGATTACTGCCTATCTTTTAAAATGCGGAACTTTGCCTATTAGTGAAGTTCAGCTTGGAAACATTTCTGCCATGATCGGTATAGTTGATGATCTGGAAGCCATTACGGATGAATGCTATGCTTTGGGAAAGCTGATTCAGAAAAGCATAGAAAAGAAAATGGAATTTAAGGATGAAGACATGGAACGTCTTTTGCCTTATGTTGAACTTGCACGGCAGTTCATGCAGTTTATCCACATAAACATCAACAAGCATCTTTCTAAGGAACGCCTTGAATTTGCAACGGAACTTGAAAATCAGATAGACGACTTTAAGAACCAGCTTAAAAAGCTTGCAAGGCAGCGTCTTGAAGAAGGAAGCAGCGTAAAGGCAGAACTTCTTTACATGGATTTGGTAAAGCAGATTGAACGCATAGGCGACCACTGCTTTAACATTTCCAGCCTCCTTGCCCAGACAAAGTAAAATTGCAAAATAACATACGAAGCCACCTATAGAAAAAGCGTGTGTGCGAAAGTAAATGCTTTTTAGAAGCCGGTGTATGTTGTAACTTTCGTCCCAAGAATTGCACAGCAATTCTTGTAAAGGTCGTTTTGGAATAAAGAATTGATGCTTTTTTCTTTCGATGGCTTCAGATTTTATTAATGAATTAATGTACTGTAGAAAATTACTTTACAAACGGCTTTATGGCTAAAAATGCTGCTAAAAAGGACAAGGCTATAAAGCTTTGGGTTAGCGGGAAAGATACGAAAAGAACTTCCAGGGAGCGGTATTTCTGGAAGATTGTAAAAATCCAGATGATGCGCAGGACGCATGTCCCGAAAATCGTTAAAATAGTCGGCACAATCTGGTGGCCGCTTCCGCGCAGGCTTCCTGCAGGCACTTCAAAAAAAGTGCAGATGGAAGTTAGGGAAACAATAATCATACATCGCAAAGAAGCAACCTGTATAACTTCTGCTTCGCTGGTAAAGAGCATGGAAACCTGATCCCTGAAAATCGTAATAGGCACAATAATCAGGTTGCTGAAAATAAATCCCCACAAAAGGCAAAGGCGCAGGACTTTCTTACAGCGGTCCATGTTGTATGCACCAAAGTTCTGGCTTGTAAAGGTTGTAGCCGCCTGTGCAAAAGCCGTAATCATGTAGTAGGCAAAGTATTCATAGTTCATGGCAATTGTGTTGCCTGCCGTAACAACAGAACCAAAACTGTTTACTGCACCCTGTATGAAAAGATTTACCACGCAGAAAACCGCACCCTGTATTCCCGTAGGAATGCCGACTTTTAAAATTGCACTGCAATAACGTTTATTCAGGCAAAGTTTTTTTATGCTGAATGAAAATTCATCCTGTTCCCTGCTCAGCCACACTAAAAGCAGGATGGCAGAAAAAAGCGTAGAAATAATCGTAGCTAAAGAAACACCTGCAACATCCATGCGGCATACAAGAACAAAAAACAGGTTCAGGAAAATGTTCAGAATGCCGGATAAAACAAGGGCAATAAATGGGCGCCTGCTGTCTCCTTTAGAGCGCATTATGCAGGAAGCAAAATCGTATAAAAGCAGAAAAGGCAGGCCTGCACAGTAAATCTTTAAATACAGGATTGCCTGGTATAAAACGTTGTCCGGCGTTTTTATGGCGATTAAAAGAGGCTTGGCTAAAAACTGACCTGCTATTGCCAGAACTATGCCTAGAATGACTGCCATTAAAATGGATGTATGAACGGCATCGGCAATTTTTTTCTTTTCTCCGCGACCGATAAAGGTTGCAATCAGAACATTGGCACCGCTTGCAAGGCCTAAGGCAATGGTAACTAAAAGGGCAACGATTTCTCCGTTTGTGCCGACGGCGGCAATGGCGTTGCTGTCACAGAATTTGCCTACAACAGAAGTATCTGCCGCATTAAACAGCTGCTGCAAAATGCTGCTTAAAGCAATAGGCATGGCAAATAAAATTATTTTCTTGCTTAAGGGACCATGCAGCATGTCCACAGAGTTTTCTTTGGTGTTCATAATCAGAGTGGACTTAGTATACTACTTTAATTTTCTTTTGCAATAAATGACATGTTGCAATGGCAAAATAAAAAAAGAAGCCGTCTACAGAAAAATCGTGGCAATTCCTTAGTTCAAAACAGCCTTTACAAGAATTGCTGTGCAATTCTTGGGGCGAAAGTTACAAAATACACCGGCATCTAAAGAACATTTACTTTCGCCCGCTTGCTTTTTCTTCCGGCGGCTTCAGATTTTATTGTTCAATTTACTGTACGCACTGTTGCACAAAAGCGGCAGCGGCTTCCTTTGCGGTCTTGTATTTGCCGGCACCAAAGTCGTTGCAGGTGATAAAGAAGGCTTCTTTTACTGATGTTGGAATAGGGGCGGCAGAGGCTACAACTTTTTCTACGTTTTTAGGATTTACGATGCCAGAAAAGCGTGTGTATGTGCCGTTTTTAAGGACGGACGGCATGCCCTTTGTAACTGCCATTTTATCAAGTTCGCCGGAAGTGGCTAAAAAACGCAGGAACTCTATGGCAAGTTCCTTATGCTCGCTGTTTTTGTTTACGGAAAAACTGTTCCACGGGCGGTTAAGGACGTAGGCACCCTTTGTTCCCATTGGAGCATAGTAAAAGTCGTATTCAAAAGGAGCGGAAGGGAAAACTTTGGACTTGGTTTCACGCTTTTTAATGCCGCTTGTAACTTCCGTTGTGCATACAAAGTATGGCATCCTGCCTTCAAGGAAAGCAAGGATAGAACCGTCATAGTTTGTGCCGGGAAATGTGCAGTTAAGTTCATAGTCCGTATAGCCTTTATTAATTACGGTTTCCAGGTCTTCAAAGGCACTTAAAACAATGCTGCCGTCTTTGTCTTTGCCGCTTAATAAATCCTTAAGCTTAGCTGCGTCGCTCAGCAGGGACATTCCCTTGTTGTAGACAAGTTCTGCGTAGATGTGCCTTTGTGAACCCTGAACCGGTATGTAGCCTTTCTGCTTTAATGTTTCAAGGGAATCAAAAAATTCCTTATGGTTTAAAGGAACAGAAAGGCCTTCTTTCTGCAAAAGTGTTTTATTTACCACAATGCCCACCGGGTTCATTGCAACGGGAATGCTTAAAAGCCTGCCGTCTACGTAACTGTCGGCAAGGGCTTCCGGAATTATGCAGCTTGTATCAAAGTCCTTGAGATCAAGACAATAGTCCTTTGCATAGAAAACTTCGTTGTTTTCGTATTTAAGGTTTTTATGTTCTACCATAAAAATGTCCAGGCCAGGGTTTGTTTCTATGTATTTTGCCAGGTTATAGTTTGAATTAGAACTGTAGATAAACTGCACGTCCGGGTAAAATTCATTAAATCGGATGATGGCCTGATCAAGTGCTTCAAAGTTGGCAAGGTAGCCTGCAATTTCTATGGTTGTTTTTGTTGCCCTGTCCAAGGCAGGAAGAAATTCCTTTCTGGCAGGCTGTGCAGTTTTTTCCTTACAGGATAAAAGCGTAAAGGCTAAAGCCAGGGCAATTGATAAAGTCTTGATTTTTTTCATCTCAGTCCTCTTTTCTGCGTAATATTCCGTTTTTTACTTTTTTAAGCAGGGTTAAAACCTGGGTCATGTCTATAGGTTTTGAAATGTGTGCATCCATGCCGGATTCAAGGCAGGCAAAAACGTCTTCTGCAAAGGCATCTGCTGTCATGGCAATAATCGGTATGTTCTGCAAATAGGAATTTTTGCTTGAACGTATGATTTTTGCTGCTTCACGGCCGTTCATGACAGGCATCTGGATGTCCATCAAAATGCAGTCGTAATGCGGACTTTCAGGGTTCTGCAAAAGGGCAACACATTCCTTTCCGTCGGCGGCACGGTCAGACTTAATGCCGTATTCGTCTAAAAGAACGTTTATGACTTCCCAGTTAATGTCGTTGTCTTCTGCAACCAGAATGCGCATGCCTGCAAATTCATCTTTAGTTAAACTGCTGTCGGCTGCAACGGAAGAACTTTGAACGGAATCCAGCGGCAGCGTTAAAGTTACGGTAAAGGTTGTGCCTTTGCCTACGGCACTCTGGCATTCAATGGTGCCTTCCATTAAAGTAACCATCTGCTTTACGATGGCAAGGCCTAAGCCTGAACCCTGTATTTTATTTACGCGGCTGTCTGTTCCGCGGGAAAAAGAATTATACATGTTTTTCTGGAATTCTGCGCTCATGCCCATGCCTGTATCACTGATGGTAAATACAAACTTTGCAAGGCCATTTTCCAATGCGCTCTGGCGTGCGCTGAATTCAATCCTGCCGCCTGTACTGGTGTATTTAAGTGCGTTTGTAAGCAGGTTTATTAAAATCTGGCGTATGCGCAGGGTGTCTCCTATAACATTGTCCTAGGTAATGCCTTCAATGTTTAGGGTAAAGGTCAGGCCTTTTGTTTCTACATCCTGGCGCAGCATTTCCTGTATCTGGACTAAACTTTCCCTTAAAGAAAAAGATGTGGGGTTTAAGGTCATGCGGCCACTTTCAATCTTGGAAATGTCAAGGACGTCGTTGATAAGGGTTAAAAGGTGGTTGCCGGAAGCCGTACTTTGTTCAGGCAGTGCATCACATAGTCCGGGTTTTTTACATGGTGCTTGGCAATTTCCGTCATGCCGATTACGGCATTCATCGGTGTGCGGATGACGTGGCTCATGGCAGAAAGGAAGCTGGACTTTGCAAGGTTTGCTTTTTCTGCAAGGGTTGCGGTTATGTGCAGTTCCCTGTTGATTGAAAGCAGGTAATGTCCGTTAAGGGCAATGAGCAGGATGAAAACAATGGAAATAAAAATTATAATGCTCCAGTCCGTGCCTTTGGTATTAATGTCTTCTATAGGAACATAGTCTAAAAGGCAGATGTCAGAATCAGAGCCTAAGGAAGAATAATAAAAATAGCAGTCATGGCCTGCGGCGTTTTTGTATGTTAAAAGCTGTCTGTCAGAACCCTGCAGCTGTTTCTGGAAGTCATACATTTTGCTGTAATCGTTCTGAAAGTTGTAGCCGCGTATGAATTCAATAAAGGAACTGGACTTCATGGACGGTGACTGAAGAAGGTAGTTTCCGTCCCGGGTAATAAGGCCTTCAAGAATTGCGGCAAGCATTTCGCGGTTAAGTTCCATGTCGTCAATAATCAAAATCTTTTCATTCATGGTCGACTCCTAAAAAAGGGTTTTATAATTATATTTTATAGAAGAAACTTGTTGAAAATGCGCAGGGTGATTTTACGCCCGCTATTGTATGTTCTAACACAAAAAAACATTTATTTAAAAGTCTTTTTGCGTTATTGCGTAAATTTTTGTTATTTTGTCTTTTCCCCGGGGGGAATCTGCCTTTTTTGCTTAAGTGGAATCAGCCATGTTTATGCACTGTAACGCAGAGTGTGTCCTTGCATGGTGAATCATGCGTTATAGTCATGACGCATCGTGCGTTATTGACATGAAGCACTGTACAACCTTTTGAAGGTGCAGCATGCACCCTCTTGAGGGGATAACATACACCCTCGTGAGGGTGTAACATGCACTTTCACGAGAGTGTAACATGCACTTTCACGAGAGTGTAACATATACCCTAATAAAAGTGTGTAATGCGGCATTGGGGTAGGATGGAAGCAGTTTTGAAAGAAATGAATAAAAAGGCTACTAG
>JALELH010000110.1 GCA_022768865.1 Spirochaetia bacterium | reverse complement strand
GCTGACATTTCTTTCTAAGACAGACGGAACTACTCCTGTTGTCCTTGAGCTTTCAAGCTGGCAGCTGGCAGACTTGCGCGGAAGAAAAGCATTAAAGCCAGAGTTTAAATTATGACACCACATGTATATCCTGAAGGCTGTGCCTTTAAAACATTAGATGATATCCGCGGCAGAAAGATTACCGTAATGGGTCTTGGACTAAACGGTGGCGGTGAAGCATGCGTCCGTTTTTTCCTAAGGCACGGTGCTTATGTTACCGTTACGGATATGAAGACAGCAGAACAGCTTGCTTCTACAATTAATTCCATCGGAATGGATTCTTCTTTGGATTTGTCTCATTTGCGTTACGTTCTTGGTGAACACAGAATCGAAGATTTTGAAAATGCAGACTGTGTAATTAAAAACCCGGGCATTAAGATTCAGGGCAATAAATTCCTTGCTGCTGCCAAAGCCATTGAAACAGACATCAGTATTTTCCTTCATTTTACAAAGGCACCGATTATTGCTGTTACTGGAAGCAAGGGAAAATCAAGCACTGTAAGTTCAATCTCTTATGGCTTAAACCAGGCGGGATTTAAATGCTTTCTTGGCGGAAACATTACTGTAAGCCCGCTGACATTTCTTTCTAAGACAGACGGAACTACTCCTGTTGTCCTTGAGCTTTCAAGCTGGCAGCTGGCAGACTTGCGCGGAAGAAAAGCATTAAAGCCTAAGATTGCCATTATTACAAAAATTGTTCCTGATCATCAGAACTGGTATGGCGACATGGACAGTTACGTTGAAGATAAAAAACTTATTTACGCAGATCAGGATGAAAAGGATTTTACAATTCTTGATTTTGACGATGATGATTATTTAAGGGACTGTGCCAATCCTAAATCAGGCTGCCGCTGCTGGGGTGACTTTTTTGCAAGTGAAACTAAAGGCCGTGTTTTGCGTTACAGCAAAAATGAACTGCCGGCAGATGTGGCAGGTGCCTTCCAGAGAAACACACAGAATGCAACAGCCGGTTTTGTCCGTCTGCCGTCAGATTTAATGAGTTCTCATGCTAAAAGCAAGGGCTTAAAGGAAGAGCAGGTTATGGGCAATCTTCAGGTTCCGGGCAGCCACATGAAAACCAACGTCCTTAATGCAGGACTTGCTCTTTACCTTATGGGTGTTGCTGCAGAACAGGCAAAGAATATTCTTGGAGAATGGAAAGGAATTACACATCGCCTTGAAAAGTTTCATGAATGGGAAAATCCTGTTGACGGCCGTGAACTTGCATTTTTTAATGACAGCTGTGCAACTGTTCCGGAAGCGGCAGCTGCTGCAAGCCAGTCTTTTGATAAACCTGTAATTTTAATTACGGGCGGCACGGATAAAGGTCTTGATTTTATTCCTCTGGCAAAATGCCTTAGCAGGGAAGACGGTTCCAGATACAAGCCGGTGGAACTTTATCTTCTTGCCGGTACAGGAACTGATAAACTGATTCCCCTTTTAAAAGAATACAATATAAAGTATCAGGGACCTTTTGATTCCCTTTCTTTGCTTCTTGGAATCCTAAAGACAAATCTTATTTCTAAGGATGCAAACAGGGTTTATGGAATAACCATAGCCGGAGACAAACTGCCTGTTGTTTTTAGTCCTGGCGCAACTTCTTTTGGTATGTTTGCCAATGAATTTGACCGTGGAAATAAATTTAAATCTTTAGTTAAGGAGATTTTCTAAAATGGAAAAAATTGCAAGCTTTACAATTGACCACATTAAGCTTCAGCCTGGCCTTTATGTTTCCCGCATAGATAAATTTGCAGAAACCTATATAACAACTTTTGACATCCGCCTTACCAGCCCAAATGATGAACCTGTTTTGAATACTGCTGAACTTCATACAATAGAACATCTTGGCGCAACCTTCGCACGCAATGATAAAACATGGGCATCAAAAATTGTATACTTTGGTCCTATGGGCTGCAGGACAGGATGCTATCTTTTAGTTGAAGGCAAGCTGACAAGCAGGGAAATGGTTCCTTTCATTACAAAGATGTTTGAATTTATCCGTGATTTTGAAGGTGATATTCCTGGAGCAAAACCGGAAGAATGCGGAAACTATCTTGACCAGAATCTTCCTATGGCAAAGTATGTTGCAAAGCGTTATTTGGAAAAAACACTTTACTGCATTGATGATGCCCATTTAAATTATCCTGCCTAATGTGTATGTTTTACTGTTTTAAATCTTCTTCTAAGGCAGCCTGGATTTTTTTATCCATTGGATTTTGTTCACGCTTAAAGGAATAAAGCCTGCCGTCTTTTATAAAGCAATGGCGCGAATGTGCCGTAACGCACACTTCTCCCGTTGCTTTATTTTTCATTGTGTATGCAACTTCCATTTTAATTCCGTTATAGGCCGTAAGCTTAACTTCAATTTCAAGAATGTCTGCAAAGCCTGTTGGTTTTTTATATTCAATATCAAGTCCTACAACCGGTGAACCAATTCCTTCTGCTTCTACATCCTGAAAAGGAAGTCCGATTTTTTCAAGATATTCAACACGGGCTTCTTCCATGAATTTAATATAGTTTGAATGGTGTGTAATTCCCATTTTATCTGTTTCGTGATAATTGATTTTTCTTGTATAAACAGTCATAGGCAGTATTTTACTTTTTTTTACCCTTTATCTGCAAGTGATAGAGTGTTTGATATACCTTATAAACATAACGTTTTGTGAGGTTGAATTATGATTTATTATGTTTTTTTCATTGCTGCCGCCGTTAATCTTGTTGCATTTATCGGTTCTATTGTTATGTATACAGTAGAAAACATCCGGTTTAACCGCTATAAAAAAATTGAATCATACATCAGGAACATGGAAATAGAAAACCTGAAGTCTACATCTGTTGCTTCTTAAAAGTAAAAGGCACCTGCAATTATTACTGCAAGTGCCTTTTGCCAGACCATTATCTGCAAATTATTTTACGGAAATATTTTGTTTAATTATTTCCATGGGTTTTTGCGGATAAAGGTTTCGTTTCTTTCGTAGCCTACGCTGACAATTGAAACTGGTGTTTCTGTAAATGCTTCAATAAATTCAATGTATTTACGTGCATTCTTCGGAAGCTTGTTGTATTTCTTGATTTCTTTAAGTGATGTCTTCCATCCGTCAAACTTTTCAAGAACAGGTTTTGCCTTGTTAAGCATGTCAATGTTTGAAGGGAAGTCTGTTACAATCTTTCCGTCAATTTCGTAGGCAACACAGGCTTCGATCTGATCCATTGCATCGTAGATGTCCAGATGTGTAAGAACAAGACCGTCCATGCTGTTAAAGCGGCAGGCATAACGCAGGGCAACAAGGTCAAGGTAACCGCAGCGGCGTGCACGACCTGTTGTAACTCCGTATTCACGGCCTGTATCGCGGACATAGCGGCAAAGTTCACTTTCTGCTTCGTCTGCATCATTGAATTCAGTTGGCATTGGACCGTTTCCAACGCGTGTTTCGTATGCTTTAAATACGCCTAAGATTTTATCAATTGAGTGCGGACCAATTCCTGAACCTGTACATGCACCTGCAGCACAAGAAGTTCCTGAAGAAACATAAGGGTAAGTGCCGGAATCAATATCAAGCATTGCACCCTGTGCACCTTCAAAAAGAATGTTGTCATTTTTGAATTCGTGCATTTTTGCAACAAGGTCAACCCTCATAGAAAGAAGCTGATCCTTGTATTTATTGATGTATGCAAGGTCTTCACCGTCAAATTCTGCCATCTTTTCTGCCCAGTCAAGGTCCGCAAGGCGCACGCCATCACGGTGTGCTTTTTCTGCATAGGCAATGCCCATACCACGGCCTGTAGTTCCGATAGGGCGCTTGCGCTGTGCATCACGTTCCTTGTCCATAGTTCTGTACTTTGGAAGAATAAGCTGTGCACGGTCAGAAATAAATACACGGCCTTCCCAGTCAATGCCATTGTCCTTGAGCATTTTAAGTTCATCAAAAAGAGCTTCTGCGTCAATAACCATACCGCTGCCCAGGAATACAGCCTTGTCCTTATAAAGGATTCCGATTGGAACCTGATGCAGGGCAAACTGCTTTCCGTCTACAACGATTGTATGTCCTGCATTTGGACCGCCGGAATAGCGGACAACATACTTGGCATCTTCTGCAAGGTAATCAACAATTTTACCTTTTCCTTCATCTCCCCACTGGGCACCGATGATTACAACGTTCATATAAAATCCTCCTGACTGTATAAGATGCATTCAGCGCCAGATACAGTCAAAAAATTTATTAGCTGCGAATAGATGTGTTTCTGACTGTTACGTCGTGAGCCGAACCTTCACTGATTGTTGTCTGGCTTACAAGGGTAATCTTTGCTTTTTCCTGAAGTTCAGGAATAGAAAGAGCACCGCAGTTACACATTGTATGTATGATTTTGCTTGTAGTAAGTGCAACACCGTCATGCAAATGTCCTGCGTAAGGAACATAGGAATCAACGCCTTCTTCAAAAGAAAGCATCTTCTTGCCGCCAAGGTCATAACGCTGCCAGTTGCGTGCGCGGTTTGAACCTTCACCCCAGTATTCCTTTACATAGCTGCCGTTGATATTTAACTTTGCTGTAGGTGATTCATCAAAGCGTGCAAAATATCTTCCCTGCATTACAAAGTCTGCACCCATGGCAAGGGCAAGTGTAATATGATAGTCATGAACTACGCCACCGTCTGAACAGATCGGAATGTAAATGCCTGTTTTTGCATAGTATTCGTCACGAGCCTTTGCAACTTCGATAGTTGCTGTTGCCTGGCCGCGTCCGATACCTTTAGTTTCGCGTGTAATACATATTGAACCGCCGCCGATACCTATTTTAACAAAGTCTGCACCCTGTTCTGCAAGATACATAAAACCTTCGCGGTCTACAACGTTACCTGCACCAACTTTTGCATTCGGCCATTTTGCATGAATATCATGAAGTGCTTTTCCCTGCCAGCATGAATATCCTTCTGAAGAATCAAGACAAAGAACATCTACGCCTGCTTCAAGAAGTGCAGGAACACGTTCCATATAATCGCGTGTGTTAATGCCGGCACCTACAATGTATCTGTGCTGTGCATCAAGGTTTTCATTAGGGTAAACCTGGTGATTGTCAAAGTCCTTGCGGAAAACCATGGAAACAAGGTTTCCGTTTTTATCAATTATAGGAAGCTGATTTACTTTATGTGCCCAGATTAAATCGTTTGCTTCTGAAAGTGTAATTCCATCGTTTCCTGTAACAAGTTTTGCAAATGGAGTCATATAATCAGAAACTTTAGCATCCGGTGCTACGTGGTTAATCCTGTAGTCTCGTTCTGTAATGATGCCTTCAAGTTTGCCGTGAGCAGAACCGTCGCTTGTAACGGCAATGGTACTGTGGCCTGTTGCCTTAATAAGTTCAACTACTTCAGAAATTGTCTGGTCCGGGCGGATGTTAGAATCAGAAGTTACAAATCCTGCCTTGTATGCCTTTACACGGGCAACCATGGCTGCCTGATTTTCAATAGTCTGAGAACCGAAGATGAAGCTGATTCCGCCTTCCTTTGCAAGTGCTATGGCAAGCTTATCATCTGAAACTGACTGCATTACTGCAGAAACCATAGGAATGTTCATTGTAAGTGATGGCTTTTCTCCGGCCTTCTTGTTGTAGCGCACAACCGGAGTTTTTAAAGAAACATTGTCTGGAATACAGTCTTCAGACGTGTAACCAGGAATCAAAAGATACTCAGCAAATGTGTGAGACGGCTCTTCATAATAATATGCCATGATTTACTCCTAAATAGAAAAAATGATAATATATACTTGCCGATGTATTATAGTGAATATGCGTTCCTTAATAAAGGGAATTTAAAAAGAATTCTTCAGTCAGGGTGAATTTATGCCGAAAATATAACCATGAAAGTGTCTAATTTTTTTATTTCTGCATCAGCCTTAGTATGTATTTCTGCTTTTGCTTTTGCAGATACTGTTCATAAAGTTGAAAGCGGCGATACCTATTATTCCATTGCAAGAAAATATGGAGTTAAGGTAAGTGATATTTATTCAGCAAATGGACTGACTGAAAAAGATACTCTTAAAGCCGGACAGAGCTTAAAAATCCCCGGAAAAGAAAATAAGGAACAAAAAGCTGTTCCATCTGATTCTGCTGCAGGTTATGAATTTTATACAGTTCAGAAAGAAGATACTTTTTACCGCATTGCAAAAAATAATTCAGTTTCAGTTGATGAACTTTTAGCTGCCAATGGTTTTACAAAGAATGATGTTTTAAAAGCAGGACAGAAAATCAGGATTCCAAAAAAGGTTGAAACTTCTGCTGTTGCAAAGACAGAAATTAAAACCGAACAGAAGAAAACAGAAGTAAAGGATGCTAAAACTGAAGAAACAAAAAATCCTTCTGCTTCCAGAAAATTTGATACCTATACCGTACAGAAAGGAGACACCTTTTACCGCATTGCAAAAGTAAACGCCATTACGGTTGATGAATTAAAAAAACTTAATAACCTTGATTCAAAATCTGAATTAAAGGCAGGCCAGAAGCTGAAGATTCCTGTTACAATTGTTGATACAGCCAATGCCAGACTTCCGTCTTTGCCGGATGACCCTAGAAAATATTCTTCGAAAAAAGGTGACCCTAAACTTTCGTGGCCTGTTAAAAATCCTTCCATTACATACATGACGGGAAAAATAAGCGGAGTTCAGCTTGAATGTGAGAAAAATGCCAGCGTAACTGCCATCCGTGCAGGAACAGTTATGTATGTTGGAAATTACCGCGGATACGGTCAGGTTGTTTTCGTTCAGACAAAGACAGGACACATTTATGTTTACAGCGGACTGGGTTCCATAAAAGTTCATAAGGGTGATTACCTTGTCTTTGGTGATGTTATAGGAACAGCCGGCACTGACAGCATAAAGGGAACAAACCAGATGTGCCTTATGGTATTCCAGAAATCAACGCCAATAGATCCGGCAAAAGCTCCACGTGGCTAATGCCACGTAGAGATTTCGCCACGAGAATTTTATTTTGTTCTTTGAACAAAATAAAATTCTCTCACGGCTTTTAAAAAAGTTATTGCCCTACGGTCAATAAAAATGCTCACGGCTTGAAAAAAAACTCACCTACACAAAATATCCTAGAGGCTAGGCACCTTGTGGTGGAAATTCTTATAGGTTTTTCAGAATTATTTCCCTTATGCCTTCAAATCTCTGGTCTTTTAAACCGAAATCCATTTCCTTGTATGTCCACAGGGCTCTTCCAATTCCAAAGAATTCAAAGGCTTCGTGAATCTGCTTAAACCACATTAAAGTAGAAGCATTGTCGGCGCGGTCAATTACACCGTATTCAACGCAGTGAATGACTGTATCAAGTTTTTCTGCATAATTAACAGCCCGCTTAAAAAGGTTTTTAAAATAATCAGGTCCCAGAAGATCCGGACAGGTGATTTTTGAAGAAAACTGTATAGCCGGATGCCTTGCTAAACGGTTGTAATATTCTTCTTTTGAAACTGGAAAACTCATTTTTTCATCATGCGGAATATCATCCCTCCAGTATGCTTGCTGCTGACAGAAAAGAATCGGCTCGTAGCAATGAAAGCTGAAACCTACATTGGGATCATGAAAATCATTAAGGGTAAGAATTGAATTAACGCAGGATTGTCCTGAACCGCATACAAGAATTTTTGTCTTTGGAGCAAAAACCCTTATTATTGAAATGGCACTTTTTGCAATGTTTATCCATGAGTCATGATCCCTTGTGTCCATTACAGCATTTAAAAGTTCAAAACAAATACGTTCCGGTCTTGAACCGTATCTTTTTGCAATGGCAATCCACATGTTTATAAAGTGCATTATCACTTTTTCATTATGAAAAAATCCTTCGTCTGTTTCTCCGTCTAAAAAGTTGTATCCATAAAATTTATGGATTTCTATAATCATGTTAAGGTTGAATTCATCACACCATTTAAGGCATCGGTCAATATATTCAAATCCATTTTCCTTTGTCTGGCCTGCTTCATCCTGAATAAGGGCATAGTCAACTGTAAGTCTTATATGATCAAGTCCCCATTCTGCAATCTGCTTAATATCATCTCTTGTAATAAAAGTATCCAGATGTTCCCTTTTCAGATTACTCTGGGAAAGCCATCCGCCAAGATTAATTCCTTTTATAAATCCGTTCCATTGTTTCATAAATTCTATTATACCACAGAATGGCAGAATTCATATTAAAAAATTAATTCAGCTGTTAAGGGCAAGAAAAGCCAGGTCTTTTATGCTGGTATTATTTTTTCTTTCTAATGCAAGGTTTTTGAATATTTCCATGCAGACTTTGGCATCGTCATTGGCTCTGTGGGCATGGCCAGCATTAATATTGAATCTTCTGGCAAGGGACTGCAGCCTGTATGGTCCGTCTTCAGCTCCCCGGAAATCAGGATGAAACCTTCTTGCCATTACAAGGGTATCGATTACATGATTTTTCAGCGGCATGTTTCCAAGACGTTCAAGTTCTGCATTGATAAAATGAATGTCAAAAGGTGCGTTATGTGCAATAAGAATTGTATCCGGACTTTCTATGTATTCCTGGAATTTATTTACTGCTTCCGCAGCGGCAGGACATTTGCTTACCATAAAATCATCTATGCCTGTAAGTTCTGTTATATGCATGGGAATTTCAACAGGCGGTTTTATAAGAATGTCAAAGGGTTCTGCAATAATTCCATAGCGGTTGAATTTTACTGCACCGATTTCTATTAAAAAGTTTTCCAGCGGATGAAGTCCCGTTGTTTCCGTATCAACTGCAACATAGGTATAATCTTTTTCAAAAAAGTCGCGGATGATTCTTTTAGTGTCGGTTAATGTTTTGATTTTTTTCATGGTGCAATAAAAATAAAAACGGATTGCAATGAAATAATTCAAGGCAATCCGCTGTATTATGTTTTAAAAGATGTCAGTAAAATTATTTTGCTGAATCAAGAAGTTTTGTAATTTCTTTGGAAATTGCATCGCAGAGTTTTGCTGCTTCTTCCTTTGCCTTTACAAGTTCTTCAGATTTTCCGCATTTAACTGGCATTGTGCTGTTGATGTAGAACTTAATCTTTGGTTCTGTTCCTGACGGGCGTGCAGAAACAATTGTGCCGCCTTCAAGGAAGAACTGAAGAACGTTGCTCTTAGGGAACTTAAGCTTCTTTTTCTTGTCCTTGTTTGCAGGATCAAATTCAACCTGTTCGCCAATATCACGGATTTTAAGAACCTTTTTACCGCCGAGAGTTTTAAGTCCTTCTGTGCGGAGCTTTGTCATGATTCCGCCCATGATTGCTGGACCCTTAACGCCAGGAAAATACTTGCTGATTGCACGGTCTTCAAAGTAACCGTACTTTTTATACATTTCATCAAGGCGCTGAAGGAGAGAAACACCCTGGCTTCTCCAGTAAAGTGTCATTTCTGCACAAAGTGCTGCTGCTGAAACACCGTCTTTGTCCATTACAGACTTTTCAACCTTGTAGCCGTAGCTTTCTTCAAGACCGAATACATAGTTGTTTGTCTTGTTCTTTTCAAATTCTGCTTCTGCTGCTGCAATCCACTTAAAGCCTGTAAGAACTTCAATAAGCTTAACCTTATATTTTTTACAGATTGCGTCAACAAACGGAGAAGTTACGATAGAGCGGATACATGCAGGATTTTCAGGCATCTTGTTCTTTTCTGTGCGTGAAAGAAGAATGTAGTCGCAGAGAAGTGCACCCATCTGGTTTCCTGAAACAAGAACGTAGTTTCCGTTTTCATCAGGGAATGCAGTTCCAAAGCGGTCTGCATCAGGGTCTGTTGCCATTACGACATCTGCCTTTTCTTTCTTGGCAAGTTCAACTGCCATCTTAAGTGCTGGTGCTTCTTCCGGATTTGGTTTTTCTACTGTAGGGAATGCTCCATCAGGCTTTCTCTGTTCCGGAACTGTAATGACTTTAAGTCCAAGGTCTCCGAGAACTTTTTCTACGTGCATTGCACCTGTTCCGTGAAGAGGTGTGTAAACGATCTTAACGTTCTTTGCTTCTTTCTTGATCAATGCTGGGCGGAAGAGTTCTTTCTTAATCATTGCCCAGTATGGTTCATCGATTTCTTTGTCAATAACAATAAGCTTGCCTGCCTTAATTGCAGCAGCCTTGCTCATTGTGTTAATGTCTTCTACTGCATTAACTTCTTTAATGATGCCAACGTCATGTGGTTCAATAACCTGAGCACCATCGTCCCAGTAAGCCTTGTAACCGTTATACTGCGGCGGGTTGTGTGATGCTGTAACAACTACGCCTGTCTGAGCCTTAAGCTTGCGGATTGCAAATGAAAGTTCAGGTGTAGGGCGGAGTGACTTGAAAAGATAAGCTGTAATTCCGTTAGCAGCAAAAATGCGTGCTGTAGCTTCTGCAAACTTGTCTGAGTTCTTGCGGCTGTCGTATGCAACAACTGCTTTAAGTGTTCCTTTCTTTGCTTTTGCAGGGAAAGCCTTGATTACGTAATTTGCAAGGCCCTGTGTTGCCTTGTTGATTTCAAGAGTGTTCATGCGGTTTGTTCCGCCACCCATTACGCCACGAAGACCACCAGTTCCGAATTCAAGTGTTGTGTAGAAACGGTCTTCAAGTTCCTTCATGTCTTTTTTTGCAACAAGATCTTCAACTTCTTTGCGGAAGTCAGCGTCTTTTTCTTCTGCAATATATTTTTTTGCAGCTTCAAGAATTTCATTCTGGTCCATAAGAATCTCCTATTTTGAGTACCAATGAAAAAAGTATAGCAAATTATTTTTTCTTGTTCTATTATATGACTAAAGAAACTTAAAGAAACTTTAAAAAATTGAGGGTTAAAATGAAAAGAAAAAACTTATTGAAACTTATTTGTGTATTTGCATGTTCCGCTTTGTGTTTTGCAGCAAAAGTTAAGCGTGTGGATTCAAATGAAATTACAGACCTTGACGGATTCTGGAATGACAACGATGTAAAGATTGTCTGTGAAAATTTAATTGAGCAGTGCATTAATTCACCTGCCGTAAGAAGAAAGACTGCACAGATTGAAAGCAAGACAGGAGACATGCCTTTTGCAATTATCGGTAAAATTGAAAACAACAGTTCGGAACACATAGACACTTCCATCATAGAAAATAAATTCCGCAATGCCATCATAAACAGCGGTGCCATGAATTTTGTTGCATCAAGAAATGAACGTGACTATCTGCGCGAAGAAAAAATAGACCAGCAGGATTCAACAGCAGATGCAAAAAAACTGGATAATGAAACAGCAGCAGACTACATGCTTATTGGAACAGTAAAGTCAATTATCCAGAAAGAAGGAAAGAAATCTGTGCGTGCATATTTTGTTGATGTTCAGCTTGTTGATATTGAAACAAACAGAATTCTCTGGACCGGAGAAGATGATTCAATTAAAAAGATTGTAAAGAAGTCAAAGTATAAGTTATAGTTTCAGCAATTATCTAAGAAATGAAAAAGATATTCACAATCCTTATTTCTGTTTTTGTTTTATTTCTTGCAGGCTGTGCGTCCACTGGCGTAAATCAGGCAAAATTCAACCAGCATTTTGATGCCGGGGAGTATGCCACCTGTGCAGAAATGCTTTCAAAAACAAAGGCGGCAGAAAGCATTGATACGGCAATAGACATTTCTCTTTTAAAAAACTATGCAGGTGACTATAAAGGTTCACTTGCATATTTTAATGCAACTAATTCTGCCATTGATGATGCTTTTACAAAAAGCATTACAAAGGGAATTGCTTCTGCCGTTGGTAATGAAAATGCTTCCGACTATGCAGGCAATGTTTATGAATACATGCTTGTAAATGCCTTTAACAGCCTGAATTATTTTAACCTTGGTGAATTAAACGAAGCCCTTGTTGAAATCCGCATAATTGAAAACAAGCAGAAGGAATACATAAACAAATATGGAGAACTGATTCTTTCAGAAGAAGAAGATTCTTCTGCTGCCAACGTTGCCGCTGCTAATCTTGGAATTGACATGGCTCAATATGCACAGGCAATTCCTGATAATGCAAAAGAAAAAGACATTTACAAAGATTCTTCTTTTGCTCATTATCTGGCAGCCCTGCTTTATCTTCAGGATAGAAGCGGAGACCCTGTCCTTCATGAAAAAGAATACAGAGCCCTTAATCCATACGGTGCAAGCCTTAAAGAAGATTTTAATATTCCATGGGGAATGGGCCGCCTTGATGTAATTGCCCTTGCGGGAAAAATCAAGGAAAGGACAGAAGCTTCCATAAATATTCCGTTTTATATTTATGATATTCCGGATATGAATCCGCACCTGAAATATGTATGGCCGACGGTGTATGGAGTTCCGAATGGAAATTATGAAGTAAAGGTTTCCGTTAAAAACGGAGAATCAAAAAAACTTGGTGTTGTAGAAAACTTTGATGAGGCCGTAAACAAGGATGTAGCATCAAAAGCAAAAAAAGCCTTTATGAGAAGTTTTATAAGAAGCACTGTAAAAGAAGGCAGTGTAGTTGCCAGTGCTGTTGTTGCCTATAATGCATGCAATAGTGATTTATTAAGGTCGATTGTACTTGCCGGTATAGGTCCTGCAGTTAATGCCGTTAACCTTACGGAAACAGCAGATGTGCGGCAGGCAAAATATCTGCCGGGTCAGGTTTGTGGCGGCGGCTTTACCTTAGCACCAGGAACTTATTCCATTGTGGTTGAATATTTCAGCAACGGAAATCTTATGTATACAGATGAACTTGATAATATAGAAGTCCGGGCAAACAGAATTACAATGGTTCAGTCTACCGGTATTTTCAGAAATAAGTAAAAAATCAATATTATGCATTTACAGCAACTAGACGCCGTAGGCAGGTTCAGGAATGAAAAAAAATCTGCACAAACGAAGTGCGGAAGCCTTTTTTTCAGGCCTGGTTCTGCCGAAAGGCGTCTAGTTTTTTCTAAAACATAATTTTAATTTGAAATTATAATTATTTATCTGCACGCTGCAGGATTTCTGTTTCCCAGCTAAGCAGTTTTTTTTCTAAATCAGGATTATTACCCTTTACATCGCACATAACGCGGAACACAGGTTCTGTTCCGCTTGGACGCATCCAGATGAATGCAAATGGTTTCTGTTCCTTGTCATAGAAAAGAACTTTAAGGCCGCCGTTGCCGTTGTTCCAGTTTTCTCCTGCTTCAGTTTCTTTAGTTCCGTTAGTTAAAAAACATTTCCAGCTGTAAATGCCGTAGTTGTTAAACTCTGATACTTTTTCATTAAAGGACTTTTCAAATTCAGCCTTGAAGTTTTCTTTAAGCTTACCTTTGTCTTCCATTTTTACCTGAAGTACAGCACGCTTTTCGCTTACGCCTGTTGTGGTGTAAACCGGCAGCGTTTCAAGAATGTCTGCAAGGGTAAAGTTGTCTTTATATTTTGCTTCCTGACCGCTTTTCTGACACCAGATATGGAAAAGACCATGACCATATTTTGTGTCGCGCAAAGAAAGAAGTTTTATAATGGCAAAAATTGTTGCTACAGGATCGCGGACTGCAGAAGGGTAGGTAATGTTTCCTCCGTTGCTTCCTTCTCCGAAAATACGCACGTTAAAACCTTCATTCCTTTTTTCACGGGCAAGGTTTACGACGTTTGCTTCACCAACTTCTGCACGGAAAACTTCTGCACCAAGGCAGGAAGCAATTTCATTTATGCGCATGGAAGTAGGGCAGTTGACGGCAACAGCAAGGTTCTTTGCAGATGAGTTTTTCCATAGTTCAAAAGAAAGTTCTGCCATTATGCAGAGCGCAAAAACTTCCTGCGCTGTAATCGGTTCTGCTTTTTTAGTTTTTTCGTTCCAGTAAACAATGTTGCCGCGGTCCCCGTCGCAGTCAGGCATGTAGCCAAGTATTCCTGTGTCATCAGGATTTAATCCATGTGCTTCCTGCATTCTGTTTGCACAGTGTATTAAATTTTCTGGTTCAGGAATTATGGCGTGGACAATGTTTCCCGGCACGTCATTAAAGGCACGAAGTTCTATTTTTAATGATGAAAGGAATTTTTTATCAATGGATGCTGCCCTTGCAGAACCGTTCATGTCGCAGAAAATCGAAATCTTATTTTTCTTTACTGACTTTTTAATTTCGTTCAGGATAACTTTTTGTGCAGCAGGCTTTTCGCAGCCGGTAATTACATGGCGTATGAATTTTTCATAGGATTTAAGGCTCTGCTTTTTATAATATTTTGCAGCACCGACTGCAGGAATGCCAGAAAGTTTTTCAAGAAGTTTATTCTGTTCTTCTTCTGTAATGTTCCGGCATTTTGCCTTGAAGCTTTCAATTACTTTTCTGGCTTCACTGCCTTCAAGAACGCCGCCGTTGCTTAAGCCGAATTTAATTCCGTTGTGTCCTATAGGGTTATGGCTTGCAGAAATGTAAATGAAGCCGTCGAAGTTTTTTGCATAGGACATTATTTCCGGTGCTGCTGCGTATCCAAGGTAAATGCACTTTAAGTTGTTGCATGAGCAGGCATTTAAAATAACACGTGCAATTTCTGCACCGGTCGGGCGCGTATCTGTTCCTATTACTACTTCCGGATTTGTTTTCCCCGCAGCTGTTTTAATGTATTCTGCAAAGGTTTCGCCGATTAAATAAGAAAGTATTTTATTATTGTTGCCGATTTCTTTAGATGAACTTTCGCTGTCTTTGTCTTCTGTAAAAATTTTTCTCCATCCTGATGCGGACAGAATCATATTGTGTTCCATATTGGAGATTATAATATAAATACTTATAAAATGAAAATACAGGCCAATTTTATCAGTTTGTATGCCGATTAAAAAAATACTGTATATTTTAATACGGCACAACTTCCGTATTTCCAAAGTGAACAAAAGTTCCGTCCGGCTTAATAAAGATGCAGTCAATGGTTGTGTCAAATTCCTTTTCCATCAAAGGAATTATTTTTTCTGTTTCTTTTATTCCAAGAACAAAAGCTGCCGTTGAAAGGCAGTCTGCAATAATGCTTTTGCTGCATATAACCGTAGAAGATGAAACACCGCTTTCTGCAGGTGCTCCTGTCTTTGTATCAAGTATGTGGTGGTATCTTTTGCCGTCTGCTTCAAAATAGCGCTCGTAGTTTCCGCTTGTGACAATTGAAGAGTTTCTTATGTAAACTTTTAATAGCGGGTTTCCGTCTGGTTTCTGGGGATTTTTGATTCCTATAATCCAAGGCCTGTTGTTTTCTTTTTTGCCGTAAGCGTAGATGTTCCCTCCTAAATCAATTATGGCCTTTTTTACTTTATGGGATTTAAGTATTTTAACAATTTCGTCGGCTGCAAAACCCTTAACTACTGCGCCAAAATTAAGGGACATTCCCTGCTGCTTTAAAAGGACCTTTGTGTCTTCTGTCTTTATTTTGCTGAATCCTGTTTTACTTTTTGCTTCTTCAATTTCTTTTCTTGAAGGAACTTTCTGATGGTCTGTATTTATTCCCCAAAGGTCAATTAATGCACCGGCGCTTACATCAAGGGCACCCTTTGTAATTTCTGAAACCTTTTGTGTTGTTGAAAGGACGTATAGAAAATCTTTTGAAACATTTGTGGCAGACATGCTGGCTGCGGCATTTACCTTGCAAAGTTCAGAATCCTTTATTGTAGGACTGAAAGTTTTTTCTATTGAATCAAGGCGACTGAAGATTTGTGAATAAAGTTCTTCTGTACCGTCATCAAACAAGTTTATTGAACAGACCGTATCCATGCAGATTTCAGTTTGTGCCGGAACAATTTTCTTATGAGAACAGCTGTTAAGGAAAAGGGTAGAAATAATGAATAGAAATGAAATAAAACTTTTTTTCATGGATTTGATATTTACTAAATCGAATGTCGAGTGATAAAAAATTATGCATTTTTATATAAATTAGACGCCTCTCGGCAGAACCAGGCCTGAAAAAAAGGCTTCCGCACTTCGTTTGTGCAGATTTTTTTTCATTCCTGAACCTGCCTACGGCGTCTATATTCAATAAAATAATTATAGTTTCAAATTATTCTGAAACTCGACATTCGCTTTACTACTTAATTACAAAGTTTACCATCTTGCCTTTAACGACAATAACTTTAACAATTTCCTTGCCGTCAGTAAACTTCCTGTAGCCTTCAGTTTCTTTTGCCTTTGCCTTTAAAGTTTCATCATCTGCATCAGATTCTACTTCAAACTTGGCACGTAGCTTGCCGTTAATCATTACAACGATTTCCTTTGTGTCTTCTTTGCAATAATCTTCGCTGAAAGTTGGCCATGTTTCATAGGCATTGGTTTTAGTGTGTCCAAGCTTCTGCCACAGTTCTTCACCAAGGTGAGGAGCGTATGGGCTGAGCATAAGGACAAAGCCTTCCCACATTGCCTTAGGCATCTTTTCTATTTTAGAAGCTTCGTTAATGAAAATCATCATCTGGCTTATGGCAACGTTAAAGTCAAGGTTAGAAGTATCCTTTGTAACTTTTGCAACTGTCTTGGCATAAGTCTTGCGCAGTTCTACTAAAGCCTTGTCTTCAATCTTTGCAGTAATGTCAATGTCAGACATCGGCTTTTCGCTAATCTGCCATACCTTGTCAAGGAAGCGGTTAATGCCTACAAGACCCTGTGTGTTCCATGGCTTGGAAACAGTAAGCGGACCCATGAACATTTCATACATGCGCACGCTGTCTGCGCCATACTGGTTTATCATGTCATCAGGGTTAACAACATTCTTCAAAGACTTGGACATCTTGGCAATAATCTGTTCAACTTCTTCTCCTGTTGCCTTTTCTATATACTTGCCGTCCTTTTCTTCAACTTCGTCTGTTGGAACAAGAGTCTTGTTCTTGCGCTGGAAAGCAAATGACGTAATAAGTCCCTGGTTAATAAGGCGCTGGAACGGTTCCTTTGTAGAAACTGCACCAATATCATAAAGAACCTTGTGCCAGAACCTTGCATACAAAAGGTGGAGGACAGCATGCTCTGCACCGCCCACGTAAAGGTCTACAGGCATCCAGTATTTTTCTGCTTCCTTAGAACAGAATTCATTATTGTTTTTAGGATCCAGGTAGCGCAGGTAATACCAGCATGAACCACCCCACTGCGGCATTGTGTTTGTTTCGCGCTTTGCATCTTTACCGCACTTAGGGCACTTACAGTTTACCCAAGAATCAATGGCAGCAAGAGGAGATTCACCTGTTCCTGTAGGCTGGTAAGACTTTACGTCAGGAAGCCTAACAGGAAGTTCGTTTTCAGGCACAGGCACTGTTCCGCAGCAAGGGCAGTGAACTAGAGGAATTGGTTCACCCCAGTAACGCTGGCGGCTGAAAACCCAGTCGCGCAGTTTATAGTTTACCGTAGCCTTGCCGATTTTCTTTTCCGTAAGGAATTCAATCATCTTGGCAATGGCATCTTTCTTGTTAAGGCCGTCAAGGAATCCTGAATTAACGTGAATGCCATCCTGTGTCCAAGGTTCCTTCTGAACATCAACTTCTGACTTTAAAACTTCAATAATAGGTAGATTGAATTTCTTTGCAAATTCCCAGTCCCTGTCATCATGGGCAGGAACAGCCATAATTGCACCTGTTCCGTAAGAAATAAGAACATAGTCTGCAATCCAGATAGGAATCTTCTTTCCGTTTACAGGGTTAATTGCATAGCTGCCGGAGAAAATACCGGTCTTGTCTTTTGCCAGGTCCGTGCGCTGAAGATCAGATTTCTTTGCAGCATCTTCAATATATTTTTCTACGGCTGCTTTCTGTTCCGGTGTTGTAATCTTCTTTACTACAGGATGTTCAGGAGCAACAACCATGTAAGTTGCGCCAAAGAGGGTATCACAGCGTGTTGTGTAGACCGTAAGCTTTTCTCCTGCATGACCGTCAATTTCAAAATCAACTTCAGCACCATGAGACTTGCCAATCCAGTTGCGCTGCATTGCCTTTACGCTGTCCGGCCAGTCAAGGGTATCAAGGTCTTCAAGAAGGCATTCTGCATATTTTGTAATCTTCAGAATCCACTGGCGGATTGTTTTATGGGTTACTACAGCACCACAGCGTTCGCACTTGCCTTCCTTAACTTCTTCATTTGCAAGGCCTGTAAGGCAGCTTGGGCACCAGTTGATTGGAGTTTCTGCTTCGTAGGCAAGTCCCTTTT
>JALELH010000096.1 GCA_022768865.1 Spirochaetia bacterium | reverse complement strand
TCACGGGCAAGTCGCTTGTAGCCACACTTTCCTTGCTCATATTTTCCTACGACTTGCAGCTTGAAGTCAATGCTGTATTTTTGATTATTCCCCATTTTTACACCTCCGTGGGTGTCCTGATTTATGGGGTCAGTTCAGTTGAAAATTCATTCTAGGAGAAGTAAAATGAAAAAAATTATTGGATTAATTGCTGCTTTATTTACAAGCGCAGTTTTGTTTGCTGCAGTTCCTGCAAAGAACCTTATTGTAGGTGTACATGATTTTGCAACTCATCCATCTTCAGATTGGGAAGTATATGATGGATTCTTTACAAAATTTGATGTTACAGAACAGGAATATGTTTTTACCGGTTATTTTACAGTAAAGATTCTTCTCGGATATTCACGTTATAATTTCACTTGTACTGTAAAAAATGGTGATGATGATTTTACTGTTGAACTTTCTAATATGGAGTCTTTTGCAAGTGATAAAAAAGGTAAAATTGCAAAAGGTGGAAAGAGATATTCAACATCTGAAAGAGTTGCTACACAGTATGCAGCCCAGATGAAAGATGAAATCAACAGGAGAATTGCCGAATTTGAAAATGCAGGACGTATTGATGAAATATATACAACAATTATTACGTATCCTCCGGTTTTTTACCTCAGCACAGCAACAATGTCTAAACTCGCTGTTAAGAAATATATTGAACAGAATATCGATGGTCAGACTGTTGAACTCGATGTAAAATTGGAATCTATTGATGAAAACAAAAATCCAATAACAGGCAAAGTTGAAAAGTATGCATATAAAGCTGTAGGACAACTTGGTTCTTATTCTGTATATATTTATTCAAATAATGATAAACTTGTAAGTGCAAAAATTGGATCTGATTATACTGTAAAAGGAACTGTAAGTATTGATTATCTAGATATGCTTAATAATCCTTGGATTTATAAAGTAAACGAAGAGTAGTAAAAAATGCCGTAGTTAAATCATCAGGATTGACCGATTTGAAGTGGCTTGAAGTAGTTGAAAAATAAACTTTTTTAACCTTATCCCCAGGAATAAACCTGGGGATTTTTTTATAAATCATTCCGGCAAATATCAGTCTTGTTGGATAAGTGGATTAATCAATAAGCATTTCGTTTAAAATTCTTTTTGTTTCAGAAACTTCCTTGCTTTTAATTTTGCCCAAATGTTTTACAAGGCGGACTTTGTCCACTGTTCTAATCTGATCCAGAACAATCCATCCATGGTTTCCACCGAAAGATAAAGGAACTCTTGTAGGATATGCATGAGATTTTGTTGTCATGGGAGCGATGATAACAGTATCAATGTTATGATTCATTTCATCCGGGGAAATAACAAGGCATGGACGTGTTTTCTTTATTTCATGTCCTAAAGTAGGGTCAAGGTTTACAAGGTATACGTTGTATTGATTTACTTCCATTCCCATTCAAAATCTCCAGAGTCGGGAATATCTTCCAGCACATCTTCTTTATTTTCATGCATTGTGCTGAATTTCTGAGCCCAGTCAGCGCGGGGAACATCTTTAACAGGAGTAAGCAGGATTCCCTTTTCGGTAACTTCCATATCCATTTTGTCTTTAATAAAGAATTTATCAAGTATAAGCTTTGGAAAACGGATTCCGCGGGAATTTCCAATTTGAACTACAGAAACTAACATAATATACCTCCTGCCAATGTAATTATCATGTAATTACATTGGGCTGTCAAGAAAGTTTAAATGTATATCTTTTTACGGCAGAATGTGGCCTGCGGAAAGGTAAAGTTTATACCATTCCTGGCGGCTTAGGTTTATGCTGCATGAGCCTGCAATTTCTTTCAGGCGGTCTTTGTTTGTTGTGCCTGCAATAATCTGCATATTGGCAGGGTGGCGCAAAATCCATGCCGTTGCAATCTGGGTTTTTGTTGCATTGTATTTTTCTGCAAGTTCATTTAGGGCGGCATTTAGTTCCGGGTTTTCATTGTCGTCTAAGAAGCAGCCTTTCCAGTTTGGTTTCTGAAACGGTGACCATGCCTGGATTGTAATGCCGTTTAAGCGGCAATAGTCTAATACGCTTCCATCCCTGTTTGCTGATCCGGCAGAGTCCATGTTTACTTCAAGTCCCTGTGCAACCATATTGGAAACAGGAATGCTAAACTGCAGCTGGTTAAAGACAAGCGGCTGTTTAACGCATTTTTTTAAAAGTTCAATCTGCATGGGATTGTGGTTAGAAACACCAAAGCTGCGCACTTTGCCTTTTGCAGAAAGTTCATCAAAGGCAGCGGCAACTTCTTCTGGTTCTGTCAGGGCATCCGGGCGGTGGAGCAGAAGAAAATCAAGATAGTCAACTTTAAGGCGGCTTAAAATTCCATCAACAGAAGATAAAATATATTCCTTAGAAAAATCATAGAAACCTTTTCTTATGCCGCACTTGGACTGGATGATTAAATCTTCTCTTTTAATTGTGCTGCTTTCTTTTAAAGCAGAACCAAAAACTTCTTCACTTTTGCCACCTGCATAAATGTCTGCATGGTCAAAAAAGTTTATGCCGCATTCAAGGGCAGTGTGGATGAATTCTTCCATCTGTCTTGTAGAAAAATCGCCGAAACGCATGCATCCTGAAACAACTGCAGGAACATTCATTGTTGAATTTAAAATCTTAATAGTCTTCATGCATTTAATTTTATATGCACGTGCAGATATTTTCAATTAAAAGGATTACAGATGCGACTGGTACAAGATTTAGTACAAAATTCGCGATTTGTGTATATTTTTGCAATATAAAAATCAAGATTTGTGTAGTAATTTACCCTTGTAAAAATCAAGATTTGTGTTAAAATTAGAGCATAAAAAATCTAGATTTGTGTAATATCCGGGCAGAAATATGAAAAGAAAGGCTTACGAACATTTTCTGAAGTGGAAAGATTCTAACGGTAAAACAGCACTTTTGGTTAAAGGAGCACGCCGTGTAGGCAAAAGTTTTCTGGTAGAAGAATTTGCAAAAAATGAATATAAAACCTATATCTTAATAGACTTTAACAAAGCCGATTCCCGGGTTAAAGATATTTTTGAAAACAATATTGATGATTTAGATTCATTCTTTTTAATGCTCCAGACTTTTTATAATGTAAAACTTTATAAAAGGGAAAGCGTAATAATTTTTGATGAAGTTCAGCTTTTCCCCAGGGCACGCAGCTGCATAAAATATCTTGTAGAAGACGGGCGATATGATTTTATAGAAACTGGCTCATTGGTTTCAATTTATGAAAATGTAAAAGATATTTTAATTCCTTCAGAAGAAGAAAGCATAAATCTTTATCCTTTTGATTTTGAGGAATTTCTGTGGGCAATGGGAAACGAAACGCTTATGCCTTTTATTCAATCCTGTTATGAAAATAAACAGCAACTAGGGCAAGCATTGCACAGAAAGGCAATGGAATATTTCAGGCAATATTTAATTGTAGGCGGAATGCCTCAGGCAGTTGCAGAGTTTATTGAGACCAAAGATTTTGAAAAAGTTGATGCAGTAAAAAGGCGGATTTTAAACCTGTATCGTGATGATATTCAAAAACATGCTAAAGGCTATGAAACAAAAGTAAAAATGATTTTTGATGAAATACCGTCTCAATTAAAAAATCAGAACAGGCATTTTAAACTTTCTGCACTTAAAGAAGGTGCACGCTATAATGATTATAAGGAATCCATGTTCTGGCTTAGTGATGCAATGGTAGTAAATCATTGCTATGCTTCTACAGAACCTAATGTTGGTTTATCACTAAATCTTGAACGTACATTATTCAAATGTTATATGGCAGACACAGGGCTTTTAATCAGTCATTCTTTTGATGAAAAGGGAATTGTTTCAGAAGAGATTTATAAGAAGATTCTCTTTGACAAACTTGAAGTAAATTTAGGAATGATTGTAGAAAATGTTGTTGC
The DNA here is from genome assembly GCA_022768865.1 of Spirochaetia bacterium. Classification (GTDB taxonomy): domain Bacteria; phylum Spirochaetota; class Spirochaetia; order Treponematales; family Treponemataceae; genus Treponema_D. The sequence goes on along the minus strand of JALELH010000096.1, from coordinate 27,392 downwards.
CCAGATGCTTACCGCCAGCGGACATAAATTATATTTTTACGAAAATAATTCTAAAACGGATGCTGCAAGCAGAATGGAAATTGACTTTTTAATTTCTAAAAGCAAAATTACAAACCGCCACAATATTTGCCCTATAGAAGTAAAGTCCACAAAAAACTATACCTTTTCTTCCTTAAATAAATTCTGCAAAAAATATTCGGAAAACATAGATAAAACCTATTTAATTCATCCGGAAGATTTAAGAGAAGAAAATGGAATTATTTTCCTGCCTTTATACATGGCTGGATTATTGTAGTCCTTTTTGCTCCTGCATAAAAAAACATATAGACACAGGAACGTCTCTTAAATATAATGACCCGCATTATTGCAATTAATTAAACCAATAAGTATAATTAACTGTAGTTTTATAAACATTTATAAGCGGGGTTTTATAATGAACATTATTTATTTTAGCGGCAGCGGAAATACTGAATATTGTGCCAGTCTGTTTTCTGAATTTACAGGCGGAAAAATGTGTTCCATAGAAGACAAGGAAGAAGCAAGGGAAATAATTAAACTTTCAGAAACCTTTGCCATTGCTTATCCAATCCATTACAGCAACATGCCTTTTATAGTAAAGGATTTTATTAAAGAAAATGGAACTTTATTTAAAGGCAAGAAAATATTCCTTATGGCAACTATGGGGATGTTCAGTGGAGACGGAACAGGATGCGGTGCACGTCTTTTAAAAAAATACGGTGCAGAAATAATTGGCGGAATGCATGTTCAGATGCCCGATTCCATCGGTGATGTAAATCTTTTAAAAAGGAACAAACAAACCAATAGGGCAATTATTAATTCCGCAGAAAAGAAAATAAAAGCTGTATCTGAAATGCTGCACAAAAATAAATTGCCCAAAGAAGGCCTGCATTTTTACAATCACATAGCAGGACTTTTTGGCCAGAGGCTTTGGTTTCTGCATCATGTTAAGAAACTTAGGACGGCATTAAAGGTTGATTCAAATAAATGCACAGGCTGTGGTTTTTGTGCTGCCCATTGCCCAACATCTTCCCTTGTTCTGCAAAACGGGAAGGCGGCTTTAAAAGGAACAGGCTGCACAATCTGCTACAGGTGTATGAATAGTTGCCCGTCTAAGGCAATTACCATAATAGGCAAAAAAGTTTACGAGCAGTGCCTGTTTAAATACAATTAAAAGGATAGTAAAAATGAAAAAAGATTTAAGCATAATTTTAATTTCAATGGTCTTTGTGTTTTGTAGTTTTTCTGCAGAAGTAAAGCTAAAGGTTACCCATGTAAAACCAAATTGCGGAAAAGTTTTTGTAAGCATAAATAAAACGGCAGAAAGTTTTAAATCCCATAGGCCTGATATTTCTTTAAGCCTTGAATCTTCTTCAGAAGAAATAGAAACTGTTTTGGATTTAGAAGAAGGGGAGTATGCCTTTAGTATTTTTCAGGATTTAAACGGTGACGGCAAAATCAACAGCAGCTTTATTGGCATTCCTAAAGAACCATACGGTTTTACAAACTATGACGGCAAAGGCGTACCCGGCAATTTTAATAGGCACAAGGTTTTTATTAAGGATGCAGCAGCCATAGAAATCCCCCTGTATATGTTTTAACATTGAACGGCAGTGCAACAGCCTTCAAAAGTTAAATAAAGACTTTAACCTTTGATAAAATGCATATTTTCTTCTATAATAATAAGCAGCATAAGCATACAATAATTTTTTACAGGCAAGGAGTTTTTATGAAGAATTTATGCAGTTTATTTACCCCCCCCCGTATGGTTTTAGCAGTCCTTTTTAGCATTTTAAGCATTTTTTGCCTTGGTTCATGCACCCAGCAGAAAAGACGCACTTTCAAGTGACTACATAAACTGCAGCAATACATCCACTGCCAGCAACAGCATAAAGGTACTTGTAACTTATGCAGACGGCACATCACAGGATGCAATATTCAGCTTTAAATTAAGTGCAAACTAAAACGGAGGAATGACTATGAAAGACTTTATAAAAAACAACCGCCTTGCAAAGCTTGCAATTTTTATAGTTTTAGCCTCTGCTATTTTTGCATCCTGCAAAAATATTTCCATACATGAAAATAGCGGCGATGAGGAATATTCACAGGTTTCTATAAACGTTCAGGATTCAAAAGCTCAGGAGCGAATGGTGGGTCCTGACATTACAGGTGAATTCAGAAACGTAACCCAGTGGCGCATAGTTTTTATAAATCATGATTCCACAGGCAACAACTTTGATTTTACAGTCAGTGCCAATGCTGTATCTTCAAGAGTTGTTGTAAAAGGAACTTACGACGTTACGGTTACAGGCTCCTATACAAACTCTGCCGACAATACTACGGTAAATTTTGGCTGCGAAAAGACAGTAGAAATCAAAAATGACGCAGAAGAACTGAATTTTACCGTTACATATAAATCAGACGGCAAGTCAACAGGAAATTTTGAATATACAATAACCAACTGTCCTGCAGACGGTGTAATTGGGTATCTGTCAAAACTAGATGACCCTGATGTAAAGTATTCGTTTGAAGCAGACAGTCCATCCGCCACTGACAATGTGGTTTTTAATCTTGGTAAAACTTCAGTTTCCACAGGATACTATGAATTTTCCTATAAGGTAATTACAACTTTAAGTGACGGCACTTCAGAAATTATTAGCGATGTTTACAAGCCTTTTGACAACATTGTCCATATTGTAGAAAACAGGACAACAACAGGTTCGTCTAATTTTGAAGAAGATGAGCGCACAGAAATTTTCTATGCAACAAATGATGCATCAAAAGCAAAGGCTGCAAACAACGGCAAAACGCCTTTAAGCCCTTTGACGTTGAATCAGATATATTCCAAAATCTGTGCAAAGGACGGAAGCACTTTTGAAGTCCACTGTGATTACACCGATTTTATTCTGGACAATAAAATCAGTGCTTGGTGCAAAAGGTGACTGCGGTATAAAGCTGTATGATAAATCTGCAAATCTTGCCGTAATAATTCAGAAAAAAAATGAAAACATTCAGTATTATTTTTATGAATGTAGTTTAGCAACGTTTGATGCAAGTGATAATTCAGATAAAGAATTCAGAATAGCCTATATGCAGGATTCTGACAGCACAGGGCTTACAGCAACCTTACAAAATGGTGCTTATATAAATATAAAAGAATGCCAGGTTCAAGATCATCAGTTTCTTATTCAGTGTGAAGATTTTTCTGCCTATACGGCAGAACCTTTCTTTATATCAAATGCCGACATTACAAATTCAATTTTGCCTGTAACCGATGACTATATTCTTATCTGCATGGAAGATGAAGGCAGCTATAAATATGTTGTAAAACATAATTGATTTAAGCAATTATGAAAAAACCGCTTTAGCCGATGTTACAATAGCGGATGTAACTATAACAAATGCTGCTAATGTTTTAACAAATGGAACAGTTATTAAGCCTTATGCACTTGGAAAGTATGAAGTTACGCAGGAACTTTTTGAAGCTGTTATGAAGAAAAATCCTAGTAATTTCACTGAAAATGCGGGTGTATTGTTATCAGAAGGCGAACAATTTAAGTATTTACCGGTTGAAAATATTAATTGGTATGATGCAATTGCGTTCTGTAATAAACTGACGTTATTAACAGGAGGAAATGAAAGTCAGTTAGTCTATTCTGTAAAGGATTCCTCCGGAAACGAAATTGACTGGGCTTCCTTGACTTCTGCAGAAATACCTACTACAAGCAATGATCAATGGAATGCATGTACAATCAGCAATACCAAAACAGGTTATCGTCTGCCAACAGAAATTGAATGGGAATTTGCCGCCCGTGGTACTGACCAAAATGCAGATGCATGGAGTTATTCTTATTCTGGTAGTACTTCGGCCGAAATAGTTGCCTGGTATAATGCAACTTCTGCATCCACTACGCATCAGGTAGGGTTAAAAGGTGTTCCTACTACAGTCTGGTTTGATATGAGTGGCAATGTCTGGGAATGGTGCAGCGACAGGGAAAATGATTCAAGTAATAAGAGAATTTGTCGTGGTGGTGCATGGGATAGCGATTATGAATGGATTCAGGTTAATAAAGCATTCCAAATTTCTCCACAAGATGTTGGCAATGCCCGCGGCTTTCGCCTTGCCCGCACTTTAACATCAGACTAAAAATTTATCTTGATAATGGCAGACTTCAAAGACAAGTTTTTTGATTATCATTGCATTTAATCTGAATCTGACATACACTTTAGAAAAAGGTAAATTCACCTTTTTTCTAAAGTAAATTAATAAAAACAGGAGGTTTATATGGTTGCTGTAAAAGCCTATTATGACGGAAGAGCATTCATCCCTTTTGATAAAATAAATATCAAACTAAATCAGCAGGCAATAATTGTTATAGAAGACAATATAAAATCTCCGGTATTAAAAAAATCTGCTAAGGGTATAGCATCAAAATATGCAAATCCTGCCTTGATTGCAAAAGAAGAATCGGCAATTTCTCAAGCTTTTTCTGGAATATAGTATGACCTTAATAGACACTAATGTTGTTTTGAGATATTTATTAAATGATATAGAATCTCAAGCTGAAACTGCTGAAAAAATAATAAAGGAAGGTGCTTTTACCTTACCTGAAATAATAGCAGAAGTTGTTTATATCCTTGTAAAGGTATATGAAATTCCCCGTGCAGAAATACAATCAATCCTTATTCCGTTTTTAAATGAAATTAATATTGACAACAAAAACGTTATTAATTCTGCCGTTGAATTATTCTCTTCAACATCATTTGATTTTGTTGATTGCATTTTGATAGCAAAAAAATTAATACTCAATGAAAATATTTTTACCTTCGATAAAAACTTTCAAATAAATTGAAATAATATTTCTTACAATTCTAACATTCATTCTAACGCGGGCAGAATCCCCTCCCAATGCTATAGGTTTTTTCTATAATTTTGAATAAAAATATAGTATATAATTCTGTATTGTATTTCAGTGTATAAGGAAGTATATTTTGGCTGAGGTTAAAATGATCGAGCCGAAAAATATTTCTAAGGTTTACCATTTAAAGTCTGGGGATGTTGATGCCGTAAAGAATGTTAATCTTACCATTAATGACGGTGAAATTTACGGCGTCATCGGCTATTCCGGTGCCGGAAAGTCAACACTGGTGCGCTGCATTAATTTGCTAGAAGTTCCTGATTCTGGAGAAATTACTGTAAACGGCACAAAATTAACCTGGACAGACCAGAATGGAAAATTTGCCCATCTTTCAAACCATGACATGAAAAAGGTCCGCAAGGGGATTGGCATGATTTTTCAGCACTTTAATCTGCTTGACCGTTCAACTGTTTTTGACAACATTGCCTATCCTTTGAAATATTCAGGGCTTTCAAAAGGACAGATTAGCAGCCGTGTTTTTGAACTTCTGAATCTGGTTGGTCTTTCAGAAAAGGCAAACGTTTATCCGTCGCAGCTTTCAGGCGGACAGAAACAGCGTGTGGCCATTGCCCGTGCCATTACCAACAATCCCAAAGTCCTGCTTTCCGATGAAGCCACAAGTGCCCTTGACCCTGATGCAACGGAATCTATCCTGTCTCTTTTAAAGGAACTGAACAAAAAACTTGGGCTTACAATTATTCTTATTACCCACGAAATGGCTGTAATAAAGTCAATCTGTACAAAAGTTGCAGTTATGGAAAAAGGTGCCGTTGTAGAAGAAGGGGATGTCTATTCAATCTTTGCAGAACCAAAGCAGGCAATTACAAAGAAATTCATTGCATCACAGTCAAGCCTTTCAAAAATCGGTAAGTTCGGTAAAAACGGATTCATTAACCTTACAGATGGTGCAAAGCTTATAAAGCTGCAGTTCTTAAAGGATGCAGTAGGAGATGCATTGATTTCTGAAATATCACGCAGGTTTAATGTCAACCTGAACATAGTGCTTGCAAATGTAGACATCATACAGGATTCCCCACTTGGAGAAATCATTGTAGTAATGAAAGGGGAAGGCAAAAACATCAGCGATGCCATAGACTTTTTGCGGACGCAGAATGTGCGTGCATTTGAATTGCAGGAATAAAAGATTTTTTAACTGGAGGAATAAATGGAATTTCTAGAATCGGTAATGCCTAATCTATATTCTTACTGGAATAAGTTTTTAAAAAACTGTTCGGCAACTTTTCAGATGTTCATAATTTCTGGACTTATTTCTTTTGCACTTGGCCTGATTTTCGGCGTTATGCTCATTGTCTTTAAAAAGGGCGGAATCAGGCAGAATAAAATTATCTACACTTTAATCAGTGTGTTCATAAACTTGTTCCGCTCCATTCCATTTGTAGTTTTGCTTGTTTTCCTTATTCCCTTTACACGGGCTGTTGTAGGCTCTGCCATTGGAGTTAAAGGTGCAATCATTCCGCTTATTTTTGGAACAGTTCCGTTCTTTTCCCGTCAGGTTGAAACTTCCCTTGAAAATGTAAGTCCTGGAAAAATAGAAGCTGCACGCAGCATGGGCAGCGGAACGCTGGGTATAATCTTCCGTGTTTACCTGCATGAATCTGTTCCGGAACTTATACGCGTTACGACAATTACGGCAATTTCCCTTGTTGGCCTAACCACCATGGCCGGCGCAGTAGGGGCGGGCGGTCTTGGAGACTTTGCCATCAACTACGGACAGGGCTTAAACCATTCAGACATTATCTATGCCTGTATAATCGTGCTTTTGCTTTTTATCTGTCTGCTTCAGTTTGCAGGTTCTTTCCTTGCAAAGAAAACTACAAACAGGGAAGTTTTTGGCAAAAAGCATGACCCCTTTCAAAATGATTTTAATATTTAATATATAGGAGATACATTATGAAACTTTCTGTAAAGATTTTAGGACTTGCTGCTCTTGCAGCACTTGTTACAACTTCTGCCTTTGCTGCAAAAGTTAAGAAGACAACTGTAAAAGTCGGCGTGTGCGGTGCTTCAAACGACCACTGGAAGGCAGTTCAGTATGTTTTGAACCAGCAGAATTCTGGAATCAAGATTGAACTGGTTGAATTTTCAGCTTACAATTTGCCAAATGAGGCATTGAACTCAGGCGACATTCATTTGAATTCATTCCAGCACAAAGCCTATCTGAATGCTGACGCAGCAAAAAACGGCTACAAGGTTACAGTAATCGGAGATACACTGATTGCGCCGCTTACATTGTATTCAAAAAAATACAAGTCCCTTGATGCAATAAAATCTGCAGCCGGAACAAACGGAACCAATTCTGTAAAAGCCGGTGCATTGAAGTTTGCCATTCCAAGTGACGGAACAAATTTAAGCCGCGGAATTAAGCTTCTTGAAACAGCCGGTTTAATAGAAGTTAATCCTGCTGCAGGCTACACACCGGAACTTAAAGACATTACAAAGCTTGTTTATAATGTTGAAGTTGTTCCGCAGACAGCAAACACCCTGCCTCAGACTTTAAACGACTATGCAGGTGCTACAATCAACGGAACTTATGCAATTCCTGCAGGCTTTGTTCCTTCCCGCGACGGCCTTATTATAGAAAAGCAGTCTGAATCAGGAGACAATCCTTATGTAAACATTATTGTTGCACGCACAAAGGACAAGGATAATGAAACTTACAAAAAAATCGTTGATGCATTCCACACTCAGGTTGTTGCTGAATACATGCTTGGAAAATTCAAGGAAGCTTTTTTCCCGGCCTTTGATTACAGCCAGGCTTCAGCAGAACAGATTGCCGCAACTGTAAAAAAAGTTGATGCAGCAATTAAATGGTAAGGTGATTTACTGCTGATATATTAAACCGTGTCAAATATGGCACGGTATTTTTTTATGAACTTTATTCTGGAGAAAATGATGGCTGATTCTGTAAATTATGATGATTTAATAAAGGCAGAAGTAGATAAGGATTTTGACTACGTTGTAGCGTTGCGCCGGCACTTTCATAAATTTCCTGAAATTGCAAAGGAAGAAGTTCAGACTCAGAAAAAGATAGAAGAAGAACTTGATAAAATCGGCCTTGCACACAAGCAGATTGCAGAAACCGGCGTCTATGCAGAAATTAAAGGAACAAAGCCTGTGGCTGACAGTAAAAAGGCTAAAACCCTGGTGCTGCGCGCAGACATAGATGCACTGCCCATTCAGGAAACCCATGTTTGCGAATACAGTTCAACAATCCCTGGCAGAATGCATGCCTGCGGACACGACAGCCATACTGCAAGCCTGATTGGTGCTGCGCGCATTCTTGCAAAAAACACAGACAAATTTTCAGGAACAATCCGCCTGACATTTCAGCCAGGGGAAGAAATCGGTTATGGTGCCAGGGTGATTGTTGACGGCGGCTATATTGACGGAGCAGACCGAACCTTTTCCATGCACTGCGCTTCTAACGTGCCGAGTGGGAAAATTGCACTTGTCCCGGGCCCTAACAATGCAAGCGTTGACTGGTTCAAGATAAAGGTAAAAGGTTATCCTGCACACGTTTCTACACCGCATCTGGGCGTTGATGCCGTTTACATTGCAAGCCAGATTGTTGTTGCTTTACAGGCTTTGATTACGCGCCGCACCAGCCCTATGGAAAATGTTTTGATTGGTGTTGGCAAAGTTACGGCAGGGGATGCCTACAACATCATTGCAAAAAGTGCAGAACTTGAAGGCACAATACGTGTTTTTCTGCCTGAAATAAGAAAGCAGATGAAAGAACAGCTTGAAACCCTTGCCTGCAGCATTGCAAAAAGTTTTGGCGGCAGCGCAGAATTTGAATGGAAGGATTTTACATCTCCGCTTATTAACGATAATCAGGCAACGGCAGAAGCACAGGCAACTGCCAAACGTTATTTAGGAAGCGACAACGTAATAACTTTACGCAGTCCGTCTTTGGGCGGTGACGATTTTGCAGAATACATCCTAAAGGTGCCTGGTGTCTACGGATACTTTGGCACCGGAAACCCTGAAATAAAGGAAACTGTTGCTGCCCAGCATGATTCCATGTTTGACATTGACGAGCAGGCACTGAAAGTTTCCGTGGGCATATTTACCGCATACGCCCTGGATTTCTTACAGCAGGCATAGTGCTATGGATACTTTGTTCATAGTACTATGGATATGCTGTGCATAGTACTATGGATACGATGCTCATAGTACTATAGATACGTTGCCCATAGTACTATGGATATTCTTTCAATAGTCTATGGACATCGTATTAATAGTCGATTGCTGCTATATACTATGTGCCTGATAAACATTGCCTTTTTGTTTTAAACCTTATCTATAAAACCTGCAATTTCCTTTATTACGGAAATTCTTCTTCCTAAAAGGCCGTGTTCCGTAGGATATTCAATGCGTTTTTGAAGTGCCTTTGTCTGATGGGATTCTAGCAGCTTCCAAAGCGGCAGGATCATTTCATTGATTGGGGAAATTGAATCATAGGTTCCGCAGAACACAAGCAGGTTTTTGTCTTTTACAAGTTCAAAGGCGTTGGGATGGGAAATTTCACTTTTGTTTATTACAACGTCTTCGTAAATTGCATCGATACCGTCTGACTGAAGGATTTTTCCTTCTTCCAGAAGTGAGCGGAAGTAGCTTTCCTTTGCACGGTTCAAATAACGGGTAGGGTCGTAAGGTGTCAGCATAATGATTCCCCGGATCCAGTCAAGTTTTTTGCCTGCATTCAATGCAGAGTTTGCGCCCATGCTGTGGCCAAGCAAAAAAATCCTGTCCAGATCTATAAAGTATTTTTCGGCAAATTCTTTTGAATGGGCATATTCTGCAAGATTCTGTGCGTCTTCTATGCAATGGGTTATTGTGTATTTTCCCTGGCTTCCCCATGCGCCACGGTTGTGTGGAACTATTACAACACAACCGATTCTGCAAAGGGCGTGTGAAATATCATCGTTGCGTGCAGTGCCTGGAAATCCATGCAGCATTATTACACATGGATGGGGGCCTTTTATTGTTTCTGAAGGCCACATAATTTCGCCGTAAATATGGGAACCATTGCTTACAAAATCTAAAGTTGTGTAATCCGGCAGGGCCGTAGGATCTAAATCCGGTGCGTCTTCAAAAAGATATTCAAGTTTCAAATTGGAATTCATTGTGCGCCTCCGCCTTATATATAAAGTATCTTTACCTAGTATGTCAATAGGAATCAAATAAAAATAGTCGTGCTGAAAGTTGTTGATTTCTGGAATAAACAATAAATTTTCTTTACTTTGTCATTATTTTGTCTTATATTATTTTAAGATAAGAGGTAATCTTTATGGCACAGGTTGTAAATGTTAATTTTAAATTAGACTATGATACAAAATCTCAAATGGAGCGTGTCTGCGAAGCTCTTGGTTTGTCTTTAAGTGCAGCCTTTACAATTTTTGCAAAAAAAGTCAGCCGCGAAAACCGAATCCCTTTTGAAGTATCTATTGATCCTTTTTATACTGAAAGCAATATGAAGTATCTTGAAAAAAAGGCAAAAGACATAAAGGAAGGAAAAGCTCACTTTTCAGAACATCAGCTAATTGAGGTTGATTAATGGGAATTCAATTTGAAGATAGTGCATGGAATGACTATTTATACTGGCAAACTGAAGACAAAAAGACTTTAAAGAAAATTAACACATTGATTAAAGATATTTTGAGGAATCCTTTTGACGGAATAGGAAAACCAGAGCCTTTAAAAAACAACATGAGCGGATTCTGGAGCAGGCGGATTGATGATAAAAACCGAATAGTCTACTTTGAAAAACAAGGGACAATTTACATCGTCGCCTGTAAAAACCATTATGACTGATTTTTATTTTTCTGATTTTGGAAGCTGCCATTTTCTTTTGGCGGCAATCATTCTGAAACCGATGATAAAGGCAAGGCTTAAATAAATTGCAAGATTTTCATTTTTCCTGAGCAGCAGGGAATATAAAACTGCACCTGCAAGGCTTACAACGGCATAATAATTCTTTACAAATATTACAGGTTTCTGTATTGCAAAAACATCACGCATTACTCCGCCGCCAACGCCTGTCAAAACACCGAGAAAAACCTGCAGCCATAAATTGCTGAAGGGCAGGGCACTCTGGCAGCCGACAATTGTAAAAATTGCAAGTCCTAGTGCATCTATAAAAATATAAAAAGTTGATTCAAGGTTTATTTTCTTTCTTATGGCAGGAATAAAAATAATCAGAGAAGTTAGCAGTGCAATTATTAAATACTGTGGATGGGCAAAGGCTGCCGGCGGAACCATTCCTATTAAAACATCCCTTATAATTCCGCCGCCCATGGCTGTTGTAATTCCAAGGATTGTTACACCAAGGATATCCATTTTTTTTTCTATGGCAACCATTGCTCCGGAAATTGCAAAAGCAATGGTTCCGATGATTTCAAAAACTAAATACATACAACGTCAATCTGTTCCTGCAAAAGACGTTTGCGTATAAGCTTTACGAAACCAAGAGCTTTAGGATTATCTCCATGAACGCAGACTGAATCCGGCTGAATAGGAATTTCCCTGCCTGTTATTGCCTTTACCTTACTGTGCTTAACCATTGTAATTACACGTTCAATTGCTTCATTTTCATCGGTTATTACGGAACCTGGTTTTGAGCGGGCAACAAGGCTTCCGTCTTCTTCATAGGCACGGTCTGCAAAAACTTCACTTGCACAAGGCAGCCCTACTTCTTTTGCTGCCCTTAAAAGCTGGCTGCCGCTAAGCCCAAGCAAAATCAATGAAGGGTCAACTGCAGCAATTCCTTCTGCAATGCCCAGTGCCAGGTTATAGTCCTTTGCTGCCATATTATACATGGCACCGTGGGGTTTAACGTGTCTAAGCTTTATTCCTTCTGCCCGGCAGAAAGCGTTTAATGCTCCAATCTGATACTGAATCATGGCTTTAAGTTCCGGCACAGAAACATTTAAATTGCGGCGTCCAAAGCCAACCAGATCAGGATAGCCTGGGTGTGCACCAACGCTTACTTTGTTTTCCTTTGCCATCTTTACGGTCTTTGCCATTACAAGAGGATCGGAAGCATGAAAGCCGCAGGCAATGTTTGCAGAAGAAATGAATTTTATAACTTCGCTGTCCAGGCCGATTGTATAGTTTCCAAAGCTTTCGCCTAAGTCGCAGTTTAAATCAATTTTCATATTGCATCTCCTAAAGCATCAATAATTTCTTTTTCTACGGAAATGGGAAATCCGTCTACACCAACAATCTGCTTTTTTAAAACTCCGTCTACGCTGCCAAGTTTTACGGTTTTTTCAATGTAGCGGACAACGGTGTCAGAATCCATAAAGACTTTCTGCCCTGTCAAACGCTGAAGGTAAGCCGTTATGGCATAGGCACCCCAGTTGGAAACCGTTGCAATTACAAGCTGGCTTACGGGAACAACGCATGGGCAAAGTTCAAGTTTGTCAGAAATAATCTCTGAAACATTCCCCATGCCGATTTCGTTTCCACCATCGCCAACGCCGATTGTAGGAATTTTGCTGTATGCAAGTTCAAAAAGCAAATCTATTTTTGCCGTATTCTCTGCAATGCTTATTCCGCGAATATTGGCGTAGTCGTCCTGCTTGTTTTTTCCGCAGCGTTCAATGCTTATCAGTCCGACGGGCTTGTATTCTTCCAGAAGATTTTTGCACCATGATTCACCTGCATTTAAATCCATGTAAATTACTTCTATGGATTCGCCTTCAAAAAAATCACGGCAGAATTTATCCGTCACAATTACAGGCCTGTAGCCTAAGGTCTTTAAAGCCTTTGCTAAAAAAACTGTTCCTGCAGGTCCGTCTGTTTCTGCAAATCCTGCAACATAAAAACCTGTTGCAAGAAATACAGTGCCTTTCTGCCAGGAAAGAATAAGTTTTGCAGCATTTTCTGCATTATTTTCAGGCATATATTCTTTAAGAATATTCATGCCGCGCTGGGAATGCCGCAAAACTATTTCTTCTATTGTTTCTGATTCAGACGTTGGGTTTTTCATAGGCAGAGTTTTTATAAACTAGATAATGTCGGCTTTGTAGCCTGTTTCTTTTTCAAAATCTTCTACGGCTGCTTTCTGAAGCTTCTTTAAAAGTTCCGGTGCCTTGCCGCCGACTTTTTTCTGGTCTATTTCGTAAGCAGGAAGTCCTAAAGTTCCGGCAGAAGTAATGAAAACTTCATCAGCATCAAAAAGTTCTTCCAGTGTAAATGTTCTTTCCTGATAAGGAATGCCAAGACGCTGGCAAAGGCTAATGTAGTGGCGGCGTGTTACGCCAGGCAGAATAAGTTCATCAAGTGGCGGTGTAATGTAAACGCCGTTTTTAATGATGTTTACGTTTGTATGTGCACATTCTGTTACACGGTTGCCGCGGTGGAATACGACTTCCTTTGCACCGGCTTCAAAGGCTTTCTGGCTTGCCATAACTGATGGCAGAAGGTTTAATGTTTTTATATTGCAGTGGTAAAAGCGTGTATCTTCTTCTGTAATAAGCTTGCATGGGTTTCTTAAATCTGTAAGTTTTGATTCCGTAATGTTTATTAAAAGGTTTGGTTCAACGTTTGGAAAAAGGTGATTTCTTGGTGCTGTTCCGCGTGTTACTTCCCAGTAAACAAAGCAGACGCCGTCGCTGTCCATGGCATCAATGCACTTTTGCAGTTCTGCCAAAAGCTGTTCTTTAGTTAGCTTAAAAGGAATCTTTACGGCTTTTAAACTGTTGTAAAAGCGTTCAAGGTGCCAGTCCTTTTCAAAAATCTTTCTGTTGGCGCAGTAGGTTGCATCGTAAACTCCGTCTCCAAAAAACATTGCCCTGTCCAGGAAAGGAATTGTCAATTCTTCCTGAAGTCCCATTTTTCCGTTGTAATATGCAACATTTTTCATAAAAAGCCCCCTTTATGCTTTTATCTAATTTTGTAATTGTGCTTCCGGAATATCTGTAATAAGCATGTGGCCCGGAGCATGGGTAATACAGAAATCCGGTTTTGAATTCATGACTACACTTTGAGGAGTAACGCCACAGCACCAGAAGACAGGAACTTCCCCTGCCTTTATAGTGCTTGGGTCTCCAAAGTCCGGTTTGTTTATGTCTTTTATTCCAATTAGTTCCGGACTTCCGATATGGATCGGAGCACCGTGTACTTTAGGAACTTTTGCCGTAATGGTTACGGCACGGACTATCTGGCTGTATGGAATTGGACGCATGGAAACAACCATTTTGCCGCTGAAAATTCCGGCTGCCTTTGTATCAATGTTTGTAAGGTACATGGGCACGTTATGGTTTTCTGAAATATTGCGCACGTCAATGCCTGCTGCCATAAGCGGAGCTTCAAAAGAAAAGCTGCATCCGATTACGAAAGTAACCAAGTCTTCCTGCCAGTACTGGCTTATGTCCGTTGTTTCCGTAACAAGTTCTCCGTTCTTCCAGATTCTGTATTTTGGAACTTCCTTTGTAATGTCACAGCCTGGAGCAGATGTGTTTAAGAATTTATTGCCTGCATCCCCGACTTCAAGAAGAGGGCAGGACTGGGGATTTCTCTGGCAGAAAAGCAGAAAGTCGTAGGCATATTTTTTTGGAAGTATGCACAGGTTTGCCTGGGCGTAGCCGTCACACATGCCGGATGTCTGGCAGTCAATCTTTCCTTCCGCAATTAATTTTCTTACTTCCTTTGGCGAATAGTCTTTATATGGATTTGTGTTTTTCATTTATATTTCTCCTTTTATATGAATTTGAATTTTACTTTTGTTCCTGGAACAGCCTGTGCAAGAACGCACATGGACTTTTTTGTAACGCATGCTATTTTTGCATAGCCGCCTGTTGTCTGCCTGTCTGCTGCCATTACTACAGGAAGTCCTGAAGATGTAATTTGAACAGAACCAAAAGGAATTGCATCGGATATTATGTCCGTGCTTCCGCAATTTAAACTTTCGCCTGAAAAGCGGATTCCCATCCTGTCGCTGTCGGGAGCAACTGTATAAACCTGAGCTGAAAATTTATTTACTGCATCTGTAGTAAATAAATCACTCTGGCTTGATTTTACGCATTCAAGTTCCAGAAGTTCTTTTTGTTCCGTAAAAAACGGATTAAGTTCTTTTGTGCCTGCGTTTACTTCTGCAGGTTTTTCATTTACATAGCCGATGGCAAGTTGGTCTTTTGCACAAAGTTTTCTTCCACACAAGCCACCCATTTTGCTTTTTAAATTTGTGGAACAGCTTCCAAAAACAGGCGGAAGTAAAATGCCTCCTGTGAAAGCAATGTATGAATGTAATCCTTTTGTTGCAAAGCCGCATTTTAAGACGGCATTTTTTTCTGCATGGATTTTTTTATTCATTTGGATTGGAACATTATTTAAAGTTGCATTTTTTAAAACTGCACCCGTTATGGCAAAGTCGCAGGGCAGGGTAAAGCGGATTTCAGGTCCGCCTAAAGTTGTTTCAAGGCATGGCTTGTTTTCTGCATTGCCGCATATTCTGTTTGCAAGGTCAAAGCTGATTTTATCCATTACGCCGCTTTGTCCGATGCCATATTTCTGAAAGCCTTTTATTCCGTCATCCTGAACAGTCGTATTAAAACCGCCGTCAATAATTTCTATGCCGGAACCGCAGGCAAATCTATTCTTATCCTGAGTATTATATATAGAAGAAACTGAACTGCCGGTTTCTAAAAATCCATTTTCCTTAAGCCACTGGTTTTCATCAAAGTGATCATATTCTTCCTTAGTAACAGGGACAAACTGAATTTTGTCTCCTGCTTTATAAACAAAGGTTGGGTTTCTGTTTAAATCAAATACTTTAAGTGGGGTTCTGCCTATAATCTGCCAGCCGCCCGGGGATTCAACTGAATATAGCCCTGTCTGCTTGCCGCCTATTGCAACACTTCCGGCAGGTATTTTTGTCCTGGGTGTTTTTAAACGTGGCGTTTCAAGTTTTGCATCCATGCCGCCAAGGTAAGGAAAGCCCGGCAGAAATCCCATCATATAAATTAAATAGGGCTTGGAAGAATGAAGTTCTATAACCTGTTTTTCTGTAAGCCCTGCATGTTCTATTACGTTTACTAAATCCGGTGCAAAGTCTTTGTCTTCATAGCAGACCGGGATTTTTATTGTCTTGCTTTCAGCAGAACTATTTTCTTTATCTTCTGAAAGCCTGTCTAAAACTTCTTCTGCAATTTTTTTTACTAACTGACTTTGAATGTTTTCATCGTCAAAATAAACTGTTACTGCACAATAGGTCGGAACTATTTCCTTGATTTCAGGAATGTCCTTTGAAAACTGGGCAAACAGTTGGGCAAAGCGTGTTACCTGCCTGTTTACTTCAGGACAAATTTCCTGTTCAAACTGAACCTGCAGAGAATCTTCACCTGATAAAACAATTTTAGCTGCACTCATGAAATCCTCCTGAAAGAGATCTTCGGGTCAAGCCCGAAGATGACATGCGGCAATCAGCTGTGCTGAGCAGGGCAGGGTGACACGCAGCTATCAGCCGCCAAGATATGCTTTCTGCACTTCTGGGTTGGCACTCAGTTCTGCACTTGTGCCGCTGGCAATGATTTCTCCTGTTCTTAAAACGTAGCCGCGGTCTGCAAAATCAAGGGCAACCTTGGCATTCTGTTCAACAACAAGAAGAGTCATTTCCTTCTGAATGTTAAGGCGCTTTAAGGCACGGAACATTTCAAACATAAGCTTAGGTGCAAGACCCATGCTTGGCTCATCAAGCATGATGAAGTCGCAGTCGGTCATAAGGGCACGTCCTACTGCAACCATCTGCTGTTCTCCACCGGACAAAAGTTCACTTCGCTGCTTTCTCCTTTCGTAAAGGCGCGGAAACAGATCGTAAACCAGATCAAAAAGTTCCATAGTTCTCATATCGTGGAGCTGATCCTTGCGGCGTCCGTAACATGCCATCTGAAGGTTTTCTTCTACCGTAAGGTTTCCGAAAATATGGCGTCCTTCAGGAACAAGGCACATCATTTTATTCTGAATAAGGGTATGGGGTTCCATTTTAAGAATGCTATTGCCCTTATAAAGAACATCACCGCTCAAGACAGTCGGTGCTTCCGGTTTTGGCAGGCGTGACAAAGTTAGCAGGGTAGAAGTCTTTCCCGCTCCGTTTGCTCCGATCAGCGTTACGATTTCTCCCTTGTCAACATTAAAACTAATGCCGTGGAGTGCTTCTATATTTCCGTATCCAACTTTTAAATCATTTACTTCAAGTAACATATTTACCTCCTGGTCTGGCTGTCTTGTTTTCTACTTTTCTGGTAATCCAGGGTAAGCGTCCTTAATATTGATATCTGCATTTCCAAGGTAAGCATCGATGACGGCAGGATTTTTCTGAATCTCTTCAGGTGTACCTTCTGCCAGTTCCTTGCCAAAGTTGATTACCTTAATATTGTCTGCCAGCGTGTTTACAACCTGCATCTGATGTTCAATCATCCAGATTGTTATATTGAAGGTGTCGTGTATCCATTGAATGTAGGAAATCAAACCGTCAAGGTCAGATGTTGAAAGGCCTGCTGCAGGTTCATCAAGCATAAGAAGCTTTGGATTTAAACTTAATGCACGGGCAATTTCTACACGGCGCTGAATTCCGTATGGCAGGTTTTTAGGATAGTCCAGTCCCTTGTCTGCAAGGTTAAACTTTTCAAGCAGGTTCCATGCTTCCTTATGAATCTGTGCTTCCCGTTCCTTGTATTTCTTTGTCTTAAGGAAAACATCCTTAACGTCAAAGCCAAGGCGCGAATGCTGTGCAATGCAGATATTGTCAAGAACAGTCATATCGCTCCAGAGGCGGATGTTCTGGAAAGTTCTTCCTACCTGCAGGTGGGCTATAATGTGCGGCTTAAGTCCGTTGAGCCTTGTGCCGTCAAAAATAATGTTTCCTTCAGACGGAACATAAAATCCGCTTACAAGATTAAATACTGTAGTTTTTCCTGCACCGTTAGGGCCTATAAGGGCATTGATTGTTCCTTTCTTAATGTCAACGTTTATGTCAGTAAGGGCCTGAAGTCCGCCAAAGCGGTGGGTAAGGTGTTCAATCTTTAATAAAGTTTCACTCATTTTGTCCTCCTGCAGCTGCTGTTTCAGGGCGAATCTTATTCCTGTCTTCTGGGAAAAGCTTTCTTGTCCATGGGAATACCTGTGTAAGTTCCTTTGAACCCATGATTCCTTCCGGATGGAATTCCATGATAAGGATAAGGATTAAAGGAATGATGACCCACTTTAAAATCTGAGCCGGCCTTAAAAGTTCAAGCAGGATTGTAAAGATGACTGCAGAAAGAACTGAACCGCTTAAAGAACCCATGCCGCCAAGGTAAACCATTACAAGGGATTCCGTAGACTTCATGATTCCGAAGCTTGAAGGGTTAATGAATCCAAGCAGGTGTGCAAAAAGTCCGCCTGCAATGCCTGCTAAAAATGAACTGAAGGTAAAGGCAATAAGCTTCATTCTGTTTGTGTTTACAGACATGATTTCAGCAGATATTTCATCATACTTGACTGCACTGATGCCTTTTCCAAGCGTTGAGTTCATCAGGAAGTGAATGGAAAGTATTGTAAGGACTGCAAACACAAGTCCCCAGATTAAAATCCACGGAACATCAAATACGTCTGCCATTCCGTTCATTACGCTCTTCATTCCCATAAGGCCACGGCTGGCACCGACTAAAGGAATGTTGTTGATTGCCGTTGTTACGATGAAGTTTGCAGCAACCGTAATGATTGCCAGATAGTCGTCACGGGTCTTAAAGGAAGGAATTGCAACTATTAAGCTTACAAGCATTGCTCCAAGACCGCCGATTAAAATGGAAATAGGGAAGCCTAGCAGGGCAAGGCCTTCCGGCAAAAGGGCATGGCCTGTAACTGCGTTGCCGTCCTTAAATAAAATCAGCGATATAATGGAAGAAACGTAGGCACCGGTTGCCATAAAGCCGCCGTGTCCGCAGCTGAATTCTCCCATGTATCCGTTTACGATGTTCAAACTGGCAGACATTATTATGTTAATGCAGATTGTTACGATGATTGTCTGAAAATAGTTATTTATGATTTCAAACTTGGCAAGGACTGTAAGAATTATAATCATTGCTATAGTTGTAACAGGCATTATAAGCTTTCTGTTCTTTGCGGAAGGATTGAATCTGGAATCAATCCGGCTGTTAAAGTTGTTTAACCATTGCATATCAATCCTCCTTAAATCTTTGTGCTCTTTGCTACGCCAAAGAAACCTGTAGGCTTAATCGTAAGAATTACCAGAAGAATTACGAAAGAAATTAAATCCTTATAGCTTGAAGGCAGGAATGCAGTTACGAAGATTTCTATAAATCCAAGAAGGAAGCCGCCTATGAAGGCACCCTTAATGTCTCCGATACCGCCGACTACTGCTGCAATAAAAGCCTTCCATCCGATAATCATTCCCATGTATGGATCCATGACAGGGTAGGACATTCCGAAAAGAATACCTGCTACGGCTGCCAGTGCAGAACCTAAAGCAAAGGTAAATGTGATTACTGTATTTACAGGGATTCCCATTAAAGGAATTGCAAATTTATCATAGGAAATGGCACGCATGCTCATGCCAAGTGTTGTTGTCTGAACTATAAACTGCAAGAGGGCAAAAATTACAATTGCACTTACAATAACTATTACCTTAAGGCTTGTAATGGTAACAGGGCCAACGTTCCAGATGTGCTTTGGCAGAATATCCGGAAAGCTTCTGGCTGAAGCACCAAGAACGGCAAGGTTTCCGTTTTCAAGAATAAAGCCTATCATCAAGGCCGTGATGACAACGTAAAGTCTGTTTGCTCCTTTTGCACGCAAAGGCTTGTAGGCAACTTTTTCTATGCCCACACCCAGAAGGGCAGTGAGTGCCATTGTGCATACAAGTGTTATTATGAAAAGAGGTACACCGCTCAATCCTGCAAAATGGGCTGTTAAAAATGCCACAATAAAGAATGCGATGTAGGTTGACGTCATGAAGATGTCTCCATGAGCAAAGTTGATAAGTCTTAAAACACCATAAACAAGACAGTATCCAAGAGCAATCATGGAATAAAAACTACCCCACTGAAGTGCATTAAAAATATTTTGAATTAAGAAAGTCATATTAGCCTCCATGATGTTAATGAAACTGTTTTCCCAATTTATAAAGGTGGCAGGCAACCCGCCACCTTAAACTACTTAAGCTTAACCTTTATTTAAGTTACGGCTGTAAGCTCTTTACGAATTCGAATTCACCTTCTGGTGTAACGCGGACAACAACGGCATCCTTTACAGGATCTCCGTCCGGAGTAAACTTCATGTTTCCAGTTACGCCGGCAAAGCTCTTGATTTTTCCCATTGCATCCTTAACTGCAACACGGTCTTTCTTAAGGTTGCCTGTAAGGCCTGCATCCTGGATTGCCTGAAGGACAATGTAAGTAGCATCGTAAGTAAGGGCAGCAACATCATCAGGTGTGTAGCCGTATGCTTTCTGATACTTTTCGATGAATTCCTTTGTCTTTCCAGTAGCACCCTTAGCAGCGTAGTGTGTTGTAAAGTAGTCTCCTACAACAGCACCCTTTGAAAGCGGGTAAAGGTCTGCAGAACCCCAGGAATCAGAACCCATAACTGGCTTCTTCCAGCCTAAGTCCTTTGCCTGTGAAGTAATAAGACCTACGAAGTTGTAGTAGTCAGGCAGGTAAAGGAAATCTGCATCAGAGTTTACGACCTTTGTAAGCTGAACGCTGAAGTCCTGATCCTTCTGACCGAAGGATTCAAATACAACTACGCTGCCGTATTTCTTTTCCCATTCAGCCTTGAACAGTTCTGCAAGTGTCTTGGAATAGTCGTCTTCCAGGTTGTATACGATTGCAACTTTCTTTCCGCCAAACTGTTCGCTTGCAAACTTTGCAGCAACTGGAGCCTGGAAAGGATCAAGGAAGCATGCACGGAAGCAGAAAGGCCTTCCTGCTGTAGCCTTAGGGTTTGTTGCCCAAGGTGTAATCATAGGAACCTTCATGTCGTTGTAGACTTCACCTGCTGCAATGGCACGGCCGGAACCTTCAGGACCAACAGATGCAAGAACCTTATCAATATCAATAAGCTTGTTTGCAGCGTTGATTGCAGAGTCTGCCTTAAGTTCGTTATCTACATAGATAAAATCAAGGAGATATTTTGTGCCTTTTACATCAAGACCACCGGCAGCATTGATTTCGTTTTTAACGATTTCACCTGCGTATTTAGCACTTTCACCTACTTTTGGAGAGTCGCCTGTAAGAGGGATGTTGAATCCGATTTTGATTGTCTTCTGCTTTTTTGCTGCAAAGACGCTTGTTACTGCAAGAGAAACAATAACACCAAGAACCATGAGTTTGCGAAGTTTAATCATATTGGGCTCCTTTTGCGGGAACCCAGGTTGGAGTCAACAAAGGTTCCTGCATATAAATTAAAATGTCATACGACATTTTGTTTACGCATATACAACACCTTTGTTGGTTTTTGTATCTTGTTAAAGTCAGACTACAGAATTTTATTTTTATTTACATTGTCAAATAAAACAAAAATAAAATTATTTATTGTGCAGATTGTATAATGACTATTTGTTTCTCAATATGTCATAGATTGCAATCTGTTCTTCCTTTGAAAGAACCTTCCAGCAGTTGGCAGGACTTCCGGATGCAACGGAATCGCCGGCCATCTTGTCTTCCATGGCGGCAAAGGCTTCAAGGTTGAGTCCGTATTCTTTTAAAGTCGGAACCTTTAATTCCTTTGTCAGTGCTTCCAGTGCATCAAGGAATTTTTCAGCGGCAGTCTTTGCATCTTCACCGGCAGAGGCAGCTCCGATTTCAAAAGCAAGGCGGGCAAACTTTTCGTAGCAGCCGTCAAGAACGGCACGAAGGCATTCTACTGCAAGCATGGCATTGGAAATTCCATGGGGAACATGAAAGCATGCACCGACAGGACGGCTCATTCCGTGAATGATTGTAGTAGGGGAGCCGTTAATGGCAATGCCTGCTTCGTAGGCTGCAAGTGCCATATTTTCGCGGGCTTCCTTATCGTTGCCGTCATTGCATGCAAGAGGAAGATATTTAAATATGCGCTTAACTGCATCAAGGCAATACAGGTCTGTAATGGGGTTTGCCTTGCGGCATGTATAGCTTTCCACTGCATGGCAGAGTGCATCCATGCCTGTTGCTAAAGTTATGCTGCGCGGAGAAGAAATTGTGTAAGTGTAGTCAAGGATGGCAATCTTTGGCAAAAGTGCGTCTCCCTTATACAGAAGTTTTTCGCTGGTTTCTGTATTTGTAAATACAAAATAACGCGTAACTTCAGAACCTGTTCCTGCTGTTGTCGGAATTAAGACAAGGGGAGCAAAATCTCCTGAAAGTTCCTTACCCTTGTATTCAATCATTTTGCCGGGAAGAACTGCCATTGCAGCAATTGCCTTTGCCGTGTCTATAGGAGTTCCGCCGCCAAGTCCGATGATTAAGTCGCAGCCATTTTCCTTAAATACCTTTACGCCTGCCATAATCATAATGTCTGTAGGTTCACCTGGCAGGTCGTTAAAGATTACGGAATCAATTCCCTGGTCTGCAAGTGCTTTTTTTACAGTATCTGCAAGGCCTGTTTTTGTTATTATTTTGCCCGTAACGATTAATGCTTTTTTTCCAAGTTTTTTAATTTCAGGAGCGGCAGAAAGCAATGCACCTTCGCCTGCAAAAGTTTTAGGTGCAGTAGTAAAACTAAAATTCATATTTCCTCCAGGGGATGTTTTACAGATAAAAAAAGAATGACAAAGAAAAATCTTTGCCATTCCATAAAAATATTATAAATACTTTTCGTCTACAATATTCAATACATCATCAAGCTTAGCAAGTTCTTCGTCAAGCTGTGCTTCTGTAATGATAAGAGGCGGTGCAACGATGATTACGTTTTCATGGGAATATGTAAAGAATCCGCGGCTCTTAAGTTCCTTTACGATTGCTCCCATGATTCCCTGCGGATCCTGTCCCCATGGAACAAGAGGTTCTCTTGTTTCCTTGTCCTTAACAAGTTCAACGCCGCTGAACAAACCGATGTAGCGCACGTCACCTACGCAGCGGTGCTTTGCCTTGATCCCTTCCAGGATTTTGCCAAGATGCTTGCCTGTTTTCTGAACGTGTTCTTCAATGTTGTTCTTAAGATAGAATTCCTGGCAGGCAACACCAGCGGCACAAGCCAGAGGATGGCCAGAATATGTCAGACCGCAGCTTAAGTAAACCTTGTCAAAGAAATGTGCAATTTCGTTTTTAACGATGGCACCACCTAAAGGAATGTAACCTGAGTTTACGCCTTTTGCAAAAGTAATGATATCAGGAGTTACGTCAAAGTTCATGTAGGCAAACATTCTTCCTGTCCTGTACCATCCTGCCATAACTTCATCACAGATCATTACGATGCCGAATTCATCACAAATTTTGCGCACACCCTTAAGGTAGTTCTTTGGGTAAATGATGATTCCGTTTGAACCTACTACAGTTTCAAGAATGATTGCTGCAATGCGGTCTCCGCCTTCGTAGATAACCTGTTCACGAAGCTTGTTTACATAATATTCGCATTCTTCGTTTTCGCTGGCAAAGTGAATCTTTTCATGATAAGAATAAGGACCAACAAAGTGAATGAATCCAGGAATTGCAGGTTCAAGGGCAAAGTGGCGCGGTTCGCCTGTAAGGTTGCCTGCACCAAATGTAGAACCATGGTAAGAACGATACTGGCTCATGATCTTGAATCTGCCTGTAAACATACGTGCCATTTTAATTGCGTTTTCGTTGGCATCGGCACCGCCGTTTGTAAAGAATACTTTACCGAAGCAGTCAGGCAGGCGGTCTATAATTGACTTTGCAAGTTTAGCACGGGATTCTGCACCCCATGAACCCTGAACATAAGCAAATTTATCAAGCTGTGCCTTAATGGCTTCTGTCATTTCTTTATTTGCATATCCGGCGTTGACGTTTACCTGTTCAGAAGACATGTCTGCATAGCGGTTGCCGTCTTTGTCGTAAATGTAAATGCCTTCTGCATGATCAACAACGATAGGATTAAGTCCTTCCTGCTTGCTCCAGCCGAGCAGGACATTTGATGTCTGCATCTCTGCAATTTCTTTAGCTGTCATATTTACCTCCAGTAATTGATGTGCATTAAAACAAATGCACCTTAAAACTTTTCTTGCCTAGAAAATAGCACTTATCAAAATTATTTTTATTGACAAAAAATACAAATGTTTGGTTTTTTTTGTGTGCAATTTGCCACAATCTTTTTGAATGCGTAAATTTTACAATTAAATTTATGCTTCATAGTAAATAATTTTATATATGGCACTTTCTCTTCATACTATTATTAATTTTGTTGAAACACCTTTTAAGCTTAAGCTGCTGGCGGGCAGGGAAAGCTTAAAAAACAAGGTCAGCTGGATTTACTATACGGAAGACGCTTCTACAATTGAATTCATACGCGGCGGTGAACTTGCCGTAACCTTAGGAATAAATTTTGAACGCCAGAAAGACAACCTGAACATCAACGATGAAAACCACCTTTACAATTTCTTAAAGGAATACATAGACGCTTTTGTAGAACACGGTGCTTCAGGTTTAATAATTAACACAGGAAAATACATAAAGGAAATTCCCCAGAGCATAATTGACTACTGCAACGAAAAAAAGTTTCCGCTCCTTACAATGCCATGGGAAGTCCACACCATAGACCTGATGCAGGAAGTTGGAAACATGATTTCCAGCGACAACCAGAACACGGACACCATTGAAAAATACTTTTACCGCGCCATTTTTGAAAAAGAAAAGTTTGACCCTGCACAGATTGAAAACACGCCTTTTTACGATGCAAAAAGTTTTTCCATGGTCATCGTAAAGTTCAATGCTGATTTATTTAACCACGACGTGCGCAAAATCAAACGTTACGTTCAGTACAGTTTGAACCAGAGGCTGAACGTTGACCAGAACCAGTACTGCAGCCTTGTCCACAAACAGAAAATCGTCTACATAATAAAGGATTCAGACAAAAACTTTCCTGACGAAGTCTTTACGGCATGCAAGGCAGACAGGAACTTTAAGGATGCCATGATTTCTGTTTCAGACAATGCCGCAACAGTAGAAGAACTGGACAGCCTTTATAAGCACGCAAGCGTTGCTTTGGAAATTAATTCTGATTCAGAAAAAATAAACCGCTACGAAGATCTGGGCATTTATAAAATACTGGTAGACGTAAAGGACAAGAAAATCCTTACAAGGTTCTACGACGACACTTTGGGCAAGCTAAACCAGATGGAACAAAGCAAAAGGGAAGACTTTATGCGCACCCTTGAAATATACCTTAAGACAGGCGGCAACATTTTACAGATTGCAAAACTTAGCAACGCCCACAGAAATACGGTGCTATACAGAATCAACAAAATAGAAGAACTGCTTGGAATAGACATTTCAGATGGGGAAGTGCGCACGGCACTGCAGGTGGCCCTTTATCTTAAAAAGATAATTTCAGGCGGAATTTAACCTTTAAATGCCATAAATACCGCTTACTTAGTCTAAAAAAGTAGACTAAGTAATATGCAATATCACACAGTTTTATCCATCTATTGCACATTTTGTGCAAGGCGCAGGCCGGACATTTTAATGTACGGTGAATATTCCCATTTATTGCCGCAGGTTGCGTAGTAGCGGGAAATGCAGAAAGAAGAAGAGCGCAAAAAGCGGGTAGTCGTGCAAATAACCTTTTCCTTGTAATAGGGTGCGCCAAAGTCATAGACCCATTCATAGGCATTGCCGCCTAAATCGTAAAAGCCAAGGCCGCTAGGCAGCTTTGATCCCTGCTTGTGCATGCGGTATTTTCCCTTGCCGTTAAGGCTTGTTTCCTTGTCGTTCCAGCCGGCAGCAGTTTTTTCCGTGCAGGCATCCCCAAAGTTATCCATTGTCCATGCGTATTTTTTCCATTCCCTTTTAGAAAGAGTCAGCTTGTCCGTTTTGCCTTCAAGCTGCTGCCACAGGGGACGTTCTTCAGAAGAAGCTATAATTCCGCTTGTGTCTCCTGAAATGGCATTGCCGCTTAAAAACGAACCGTCGTTCATTTTGCGGCTGGCGTATTCAAATTCCCTGTTATAAGGCAGGCGGAAACCGTTTGCACTTGTGTTTACATAAGGATTATCTACCGCACCTTTCTGCAGGCTGTAAAGGTCTGTTTCATTGGCATTGCCATACGGAAGGGGGCAGTTTGTGACCTTTTTTGCGTGTTCACCCTCATATTTGGAAGAGCGGACAGGCTTAGTTAATGAACTGTCACTGTAATAGACAGGGCGCAGTCCCATAAATTCACTTATGGCATTGCAGAAAACCATACAGTCGCGCCAGCTTAAACCCGTTACGGGAATGCCCTTGTCCTTTGGGGAACCGCCTTCATTAAAAAATGTCTGCGAAGTGTCATTGCTGTAACTACCTTCTGCACCCTTGTTTTCAAAGTCATAGCCGTGTTCTTTTGCCCACTGATATACTTCATACCACAAATTGTAGCTTACTTCGTATTTTGAAAGCCTGAAGGGTGCAACTGTTTCTGTCCTTCTTTCTTCAGACAGTTCTTCTCCTAAAACAATCCTGTCAGAAGAAGCATTCTTGAACCGCACTTCAAGCATTTCAAGTTTTGCGGCAGGGTCCGACATTTTCTTTCCTTGAAGGGCGTTTATTTCCGTAACCTGCGGAATTACGGTTTTGACGGAATCTTCAGAATCCTTATCCGGAAAGAAGGTGTTCTTGCAGGAACTAAGATTGCCCAGAGCAATAAAAGCACTTATATATAGAAGAAAACTGCATTTTTTTATATTAAAGTTCATTTTCAAAACATTACTCCCATTGAAACGTCTAAAGAAAACAGATAGGGAAAGCCCAGCCGCACAAAAGGAATTATGCACGTCTGCTTTTTTACAAATACAACTTTGGCTTCTGCACCTATGTTCAGCTTTGTGCTGCAGTCGCCGTCATAGAAAATGTTTTCCACGCCGGCTGCAACGCCAGTAAAAAGGGGGATTTTCCTGCCAAAAAGGTTATCAGCACTAAGGTAGTCATAGGCAAGAAGGAATTCCGTCGTAGTAAAATCCGTAAAGTCTGAACTGAAGACAAAGGAAGTGCCGGCCTTTGACTTTGCCGAAAGGGAATAAAACTGGTCTATGCCGGCTCCTGCGGCAATATGGTCCCGGGAATTATTGTTTGCTTCTGCACGCAGCGCAGAATAATACGGCGTTATTTTCATACAAAAGCCATTTGCCGCCATAAGTGCAAATGCAAGAATCGATCACTCCTGTCCAATTAACTCGCCAAATAGTCAAAAAGCCACAATTCGTTTTTGTCTGGCAAAGTTTTTGGCGGGGATTTTTCGTAAATCCTTGAGAACCATTTTTTCAAATCCCTGTGCTTGAAAAGGACCACGGAAATC
>JALELH010000090.1 GCA_022768865.1 Spirochaetia bacterium | reverse complement strand
TTCCGTAAGCCTGGCAATAGTTTCAGTCTGAACCTGAATGTTTTCATTCAGGCTGCTTACCGTTTTTTGAAGAAATTCGTTCTGTTCCTTTTGACTCTGTAATTGATTTTTCAAGAAATCAATTAATTCACTTCCTTCCATCTTCCCACCGGGGAAAATTCTATCACACTATTAAGATTTTAAACAGCCCTTTTTGTATTTTTTTTGTGCTGAATAGTTACCATATTTCTTTCATGCAATGGAATTTAAAAGATATTATTCAGATGCTTTTGATTTTGTAACAGCAAAAACTTTTACTACATTCTACCTAAATGTTCTGCCACATTTAATTTACGCATTGTGGCTGTAATGCCAAGCTTTTTTTCTAAAAAGTTTGTGTTGAGTTTTTTAACCGATGCAGATTTTGGAAGATACATGTAAAGACATTCCGTGCCGGATGCAAAAAGTTTTTCGCCAAAATCCGTGTTGCAAAGCAGCTGCAATTTATCTTTATCAATTTTGTCAATCGGAGTATTCGTAAAGACAAGATGAATACGGAAAGCGTCCAAGTTTTTTGGGAAAGGACATTCACTGCACGATTTTTCAAGTTGCTCTGCCGATTTTAGAATCACGCTCAAGTCTGCACCGATTTTTTCTTTTATCGTTTCGTGAATAAATGAAATTATTTTATCTTCTGCCAGATTGCTTTCAAAAACGACGTTACCGCTCTGAATGTAAGTCTGAACATTGCAAAGCCCTGCTTCCTGCAAAACCTGTACAAGATAAGACATTTTAGGAATTCTGTTTTTGCCAACGGGCGTAACGCCCCTTAAAAGTGCAATCATAAAAGAATTATAGCATAAAAAGTTCCTGTCATTCTTAAACTGCCAGGCATTTTTTCAGAATGACAGACACTTTCTTACTTTCTTCGGACAGGGATTTCAATGTAGGTTTTATAGCCGGCATCGCCCATGTTTCCTTTGGAATACCATTCGATGGTAAAGTTACCGTCAAGTTCGTATTCACTGTTGCCCGGAAGCCATTCCTTCCAGATTTTTGTGTTTACTGCCTGCAATGCTCCCGGCATTGGTCCCGTGCAGTTAAAGTGTGCAACCAGATGTTCTGGAACTTCAACAACTTCCATTCCTTCTGGAACAGGTCCGCCTTTATAGGTACCCCCGATAATGTACCTGAAGTTGCCGCTGTGGCCAGTGTCATCAAGACAGATACCATATTCCCCGATTTCATTTTCTACAATTGCTTTTTCAATATCCCCGGCAGGTTCTTTTCCTGCAAAAATATTCTGGCAGTATTTTGCCTTTACTTCATCCCAGAACTTC
Organism: Spirochaetia bacterium; assembly: GCA_022768865.1. Classification (GTDB taxonomy): domain Bacteria; phylum Spirochaetota; class Spirochaetia; order Treponematales; family Treponemataceae; genus Treponema_D. Next base: position 11,401 of record JALELH010000090.1, on the reverse strand, counting down.
GGAATTTCTGCATAGCTTGTTTCGTCATTAAAACTTCTTACAAACCCAATAACCTTAAAACCTTTTTTCTGTTCAACTGTGTAATCCATATCATTTCCTCCTTGAATCACAATGCTTACCTTAAGCGGAAGAAAAACTTTTGGCGCAAGGATTTTTTTCCTTATGTCAGACGGCGTGGCATCATGAAACCTGGTAAATGCCTTTGTAAAACTTTCAGGCGTTTCGTAGCCGTACTTAAATGCAATGTCAATTACCTTCTGGTCAGTATTAATAAAATCCATTGCCGCAAGATAAAGTTTGCGGCTGCGCATGTATTCACCTAAAGAAAATCCCGTCATAATCTGGAAACCTTTCTGCAAATACATGGGCGAAATATAGGCGTGCTCTGCAACTTCTTCCGGGCCCTGAATAGCAAGCAAATCACTTTCCATAAATTCTATGGCTCTTTTAATGCACGTTGTCCATTCCATCTGCTGCCTCGTTTTTCCTTTCTGACAGAATAATACTAAAGGAATCAGTTATTCTCTTGTCTTTTAAAATAAATTTTTGTCCGGTTGTTTTCATTGTATATTGTCGGAACTTTACAAGTGTATTTAAGATGTGTCTTTCCAATACTAAAAATACGATTTTATGGTACCTTAAAAACAAACCTGAAGGACTATAATGATGATGTCCACTTACAGTGGAAATCGTGTCCACCATCGATGGAAATCATATTTATAGTACTACAAAGGCGTTCTGCAGGTACTACGGAATCATTATACAGGGCCTAAAGGAACAGTTTCTTCGTCTTACCCTTATTTCCCAAACCGATTAAAAATTCTTTTTTTTACTTTTTTTATAAACCATTCCTATGGTATAATATTTTAAAATGCGTAACATTGTAAAAAACATTACTATATTATTGATGCTTTTATGCTGCCAGTTAGTTTCCGCCAGAACCGTAAAGGTCGGATATTTCAGGGACAGCCCTCCCTTTATGTGTGGAAAAGATGAATCTGAGCCAAAAAACGGCTACGCATACGAATATCTTCAGAAAATTGCTTCCTACACAGGCTGGGAATATGAATACGTTTACGGAGACTGGGGAGAACTTTACCCCATGCTGGTAAAGGGCGACATTGACATTCTGCCTGCCGTTTCATATTCAGCCCAAAGAAAAACTGAAGTAAACTTTCCCCTCTATTCCATGGGAGACGAAACTTATTACCTTTACTGTCAGGCATCAAGAAAAGAAATGATTGCGGGCAAGCCGGAAACAATTGAGGGCAAAACCATAAACCTTGGCACCGGAACTTATCATACAGAACTTTTAAGGCAGTGGCTTAAGGAAAATAATGTTCACCTCAATATTACGGAAGATTATTTTTCTGATGTCCTTGAAGACGATTTTAATAAAGGAAAATATGATCTGTTTCTTTCCATGGACAACGTGGCAGAGCCGGGCTGGGAACCATTATTCAGAATCGGCAAATCAGAAATTTATCTTGCAGTTGCAAAAGGCGCACCTGATATTCTAGAAGAACTGGACATTGCACAAAGCAGGCTTTTTACTTTATTCCCCAATTACAGTTCACTTTTATGGACAAAGTGGTATAAGACTTCATCAGTTTCTAAACGCCTTGCAAATTACGAAGCAGACTGGTTTGGCAGGCATCAGAAAATTACAATAGGCATTTTACGCGATGACAGTCCTTTTTGCTTTATGAATGAAAAGACCGGAGAAGCAGAAGGCCTTGTAACATTCATCATTAAAAACCTTAAGGACACTTATAACGTCACTTCAGAAATTGAATATAAATTTTATGACACATTCAGTGACCTTTTCCTTGCCCTTGCAGAAAAAGAAGTGACGGCCATATTTCCTGCCATTATTGATTATGCAAATGCAGAAAAAAACGGCTTTATAGTTTCAGATCCCTTTGTAAGCAATACGGTAGGCTGCTTTTATAAAAGAAATCAGGAACTGACAGATAAAAGAAAAGTTGCCGTAATCGGCGGCCAGCATGCAGACTATCATATGGTCAGGTATTATCCTGAATATGAAATTACAAGATGCAAAACTGTTGATGAATGTATGACTCTCCTTGCAAGAAACAAAGTTACATACGCTGCATTCAACATGCACAAAATAAACGACTATCTGATTTCACGGCACAAGTATTCAAAGTTCAATATCCTTGAACTGCCGGAACACTGCGACCTGCGTTTTTGCGTAAACAGGGAAGACAAAGACTTTGCAAATACAATGTCAAAACTTTCCTATACCATTTCTAACGAAAAACTTAATTCTGAGGTAACCAGATTATGCCTTCAGATTCAGAAATACACTACGCAGAATTTCCTTGAAGACTACCTGTGGATTATCATATTTGTTGCGGGCATCATCATCCTGCTTTCTGCAGCCCTTGTCTTTGCCAATGACAAAATAAAGATGCTTGTAAATTATGACGTCCTTACCCATCTTTTAAACAGGCGCGTCCTTAATAAAAACCTTGACTGCTGCATTAAGCATTCAAAATTCACGGAAGAAAAGTTCTGCATTATTCTTTACGACATAGACAACTTCAAGAAAATCAATGACAACTACGGTCACAGTGCCGGAGACAGGGTTCTTGAAGTTGCAGCTGGAATCTTTTCTAAGGGAATCAAGCAGAAAGATTCAGCCTTCCGATGGGACGGTGAAGAATTCCTTCTTATAGTAAAGACAGATAAAGATACTGCAATACATATTGCAGAACGCATAAGGCAGGAAATTGAAAGCCAGTGCGTAGAATACGAAGGACAGAATATAAAATTCACAGTGTCTGCCGGCCTTGCTGAATATTCAAATGGCATGGATACAAAAGAATTGTTCAGCAAAGTAGATGCAAACCTGTATAAATCAAAGAACAGCGGAAAGAACCGAGTAACGTATTAGATTATTCCTTTGCTATTCTAAAACTCACGGCTGCGGCAAAAGCGCATAAAAATAAATCTGCCGACCATGCCGTTGCGTAAGAATGTGTAAGTTCAACTAAGATGCCTGCCAGTGCCGTGCTTGCAAAGGCTCCAATCTGGTGGCACACAAAAACGATGTCGAATAAAAATGCCAGTTTTTTTGCGCCGAACTTCCGGTTTATAATTTCACTTGTAGGCGTTACGGTGGCGTCTCCGGTTAAACCTGTCAGCGTGGCAAAAAGCAAAACTGTGGCTGCATTCTTCGGGCATAGGAAAACAAAAAATGCAACAAAGATTACACGCAGGGCATACAAAAGGGAAAGCGAATTTTTTAATGAAACTTTGGAACACAAAAAGCCGCACAATAAATCGCCGGCCATGTTGCAATTCCAAAAACCGTGTAGGCAACTACGGCAACTTTTTCGTCTATTCCGTAAGAAATTATTTGCGAGAAAAAATGATTTTGAATCAGCGACATGTGAAAGCCGCAGGTGAAAAATCCCATGCACAAGAAGATATAGTTTTTATTGCAAAAGGTATTTTTAATAATAGAAGATAGATTATTGCTTTGTGCAGGACTTTGTTTTTCTGCCTGAACTTTTGATTCTCTGTGGATTTTTCCAAGAAAGATGGCGATTGGAAAAACAAAAAAATATGGAATGCTTAAAAGGCACATAGCCTTTGTAATTCCAAAGCCTGTTAAAAAAGACTGCATTACAGGCGACATGACGGAACTTATAACGCCGTTGCTTGCATTTACGATTCCGGAGGCAAAGGCGGCTTTTTCTTTTGGAATGAAGGGCGACACTGCTCCCATTATCATGCCGAAGCACACGGCACCCGTTCCCCCTGAAAGCAAAATGCCAAAAGTAAAAATCAAAACAATGCCGTTTCTCACAACAGAAGAAGTTAAAAATCCAAGTGCAAGAAGTGCAAGCCCGATTTTAAGCACGAAGGCATTGGACTTTTTCATTGCAAGGATTCCAAGTAGGGGCTGGGCAATTCCGTAGACTAATTCGCCAACAGCAATTACAAGGCTGATTTTGTCGTAGGGAATTCCGCCTTGAGTTGCATAGGCGTTTAATAAAATTCCATAGTTCATGCGAATTCCGATGTCAGTGGATTTCTGGCGCTTGCTTATGTATCGGCTGTCTATTTAAATATTGTTACCCTGATAAAAAACCTGAAAGGTGATTTTAAAGTTACGCAGGTTACATTCCATTCACTTCATAAACAAAGACATTCTCCATTTGAAATGACAGTTTCCGTTCCAACACTAGATGGAAAAACAGAAAAAGCAAAGGTTTTATACAATTGCGGAAAGCATCATTTTGTAAAAGGAGAAATCCTTACCGTTGCAATCCTGCCCAATGGTGTTTATTACGTTTTGGACTAACCCTTTCTATTGTAAAACTTAATTCAAAAATATAAACTCAAGGAAATTCAAAAACAGGAGCATAGAATGATTCGTCTTGCAAAAACAGCAGATTTAGACAGTGTTGAAGCAATTTATAATAAAATTCATGCAAAAGAAAAGGCAGGAACATTAACAGTCGGCTGGGCAGAAGGCATTTACCCGGTAAGAAAAACAGCGGAAGACGCTTTAGATGCCGGAACCCTTTACGTTTTAGAAGAAGACGGTAAAATATATGCAAGTGCAATTTTAAATCAATATCAGCTTCCGGAATATAAAATGGTAACATGGAAGACACCTGCAGAAGATTCCGAAGTTCTTGTAATGCACACTCTGACTGTAGACCCGGACCAGAGTGGCAAAGGTTACGCAAAACAGATGATTTCCTTTTATGACAAAATGGCACGGGAAGCAGGCTGCAAAGTTTTACGAATTGATACACAGGCAAAAAACGTAAACGCAAGAGCCATGTATAAAAAGCTGAACTTTACGGAAGTGGGCATCGTAGACACAACCATCTTTAACGGAATAAGCCAGATTGAGCTGGTCATGCTTGAAAGACCAGTTTTATAACCTAAACCTTTTCTGCCTTGCTTTTCCTTGCTGCACGGAATTCTTTTACAAGAATGAATATGCCGTAGATGGCACAAAGCAGCAGGATTAAATCTTCGTAGACGTTAAAGAACAGTGCCTTTATTCCCGTCAGTCCCCACAAAACTAAAAGCAGCATAAGCAGTTTATTCTTTTTGCTGTAGCATGAATAGAGTGCAATGCTTAAGCTTATAATCGGGCAAGGCATAATGTAAGTGACGATTTTCGGGAAGCGGTGATTCAGCATGGCAGAAATTACAGGATAGAGACAATAAAGGAAAAGCAGAATCAGCTGAATGCTGCTTGAAAGTGTAAGACGGTCATCCTTATTTTTAAAAGCTTCGTATATAAAAAGAATTCCGCAAAGGGCATACAAAGGCAATGCAAAAAACTTCTGGATATTTTCAGTTCCGTAAAAACCAAAGAAAGAAATGGCAATAAAAAGGTTTGCAGCACCAAGTGCAATTTTTGCAAAGTTCTTGATTTTGCAGCTTAAAGAAAATATTACCGAAACAATAATTAAAAGCAAAAAAACAGGCTGTATGTTTTTTGTGTTCTGATTATACAAAACAATTGAATTCCAAAAAGATTCTGCTGTCATAAAAAACTCCTTGGGAAATTATAGTTTAAATTTCAGTTTATTGTCACTATTAAACATCCAGTCGGCAAAATAGAAATTCAATAATAAATATATTATAATAGAAATAAACCTATGCTAATGTTCTAGCAGACAACTTTATAGACTTTTAGGGAGCTAAAATGAAACAAAAGATTTGTCATTCAATGGAATCTTCTGAAGAAAAAGCAGTTGCAGATATATGCAGCAAGCTTGGTTCAGCACATTTTGATGTAATTCTTTTTTACAGTTCAATTAAATACGACTTTGATTTGCTTACGCAGCTGTTCAACGAAAAGTTCAGCGGTGCACAGATTATGGGTTCAACATCCTGCGGGGAAATTTCTCCTGACGGCTACACTACCGACGGCATTGTTGTAGCAGCAATTTCCTGCCCTGGAGACAGAGTTAAGGGAATGATTTTTGATGATGCAGCAGGTGCCCTTTATGTTCATAAAAAAGAAATTGAAGAATGTGCTTCTTCCTGCAATATCCGCAAAAATGCACAGGACGCTTTTGCCTTAACTTTCATTACAGGACTTTATAATGCAGAAGAAAATGTTCTTGCCGTCCTGCATACAGTTTTAGGTGCAGACCTGCCTGTTGTTGGCGGAAGTGCCGGAGACGACCTGCAGTTTAAGGAAACAAAAATCAGCTACAACGGCAGGGTTTCAAAAGACGGAGCTGCAATTCTTTTGTTCCATCCGACGGAACGTTTCCTAATTTACCGCGAAAACATTTTTATGCCGACGGGTAAAAGGCTTAACATTACAAAAGCAGACGTAATCAACAGAAAAGTCATAACCATAGACAACCAGAATCCTTTAAAGCAGCTTGCTCACGTAATAGGCATGTCAGAATCTCAGGTTCGCCAGAACGTAGACGATTTAAAAGTTGGCCGCACACTTGGCAAGGAAGTTTTCATTTCTGCAATCCAGCAGATAAATTCAGACGGAACCATTAACTTTTTTTCACGCCTTATGCCAAAGTCTCAGGTTGAATATCTTGAACCCGTCGATCCTGTCGAAGTTGCAAAAAAGACGTGCAAAGATGTTCTTGAAAAAATTCCAAACCCGGGCGTTATCTTTATGAGCAACTGCATTCAGCGCACCTTAAGATTTAAAAGCATGAAAGTAGACAAAGAAATAATTTCTCTTTACAACACTTCCTTTAAGAAAAACTTTTCCGGCTTTACAACTTACGGCGAACAGATAAACCGCATTCATTCAAATTCAACTCTTGTAATTCTGGCTGTGGAGGAATAAACAATGGAAAACATCAATACAAAAAAAATATTGCAGGCTGGTGTTGAACTTTCTGATCTTGTTTTAAATTCAAGCCTTGACGACGACGGCCTAACAACTTTTGTGCGCGACTACCTTGATATGCTTATGAACGGAACAGGCACTTTCGGAAAGCAGAATCAGGCAATTAAAGATTTTGAAAACGAAAGCAACAAAGCCATGGAAGAAATGAGTGAACTTGCAGAAACAAATCTTCAGAGCAGCCAGAAAGTTCAGGAAATGACGGAAGCCTTCACAAACCTTGAAAACGAACTGAATGAACTTAAGCAAAGCCGTGTGCGTCTGGACAAAATTACGGAATTGCTTACGTCTTCCTTAAAAAGCATTCAGATGCAGCTAAGGTCAATTCAGGACATAAGTACACAGACCCATTTGCTTTCAATAAATGCTTCCATAGAAGCCGCCCGCGCAGGCAAGGCAGGTGCAGGTTTCAGAATTATTGCCAACGAAGTAAACAAGCTGAGCGAATCCACAGACAGCAACACAAAAAACATTGAAGAAATTATTGAAGACTTTTCAGAGCGCCTTAATACTCTTGTGCAGGAAAATCAGTCAAGCACAACTGTTCTGGAACGCCTTAGAAATACAACAAGCCAGTCCAAAAACCTTCTTACAGAAATCGGTGAACAGAACAACACAACTGCAGAACTTACAAACCGTTCCGTTCAGACCATCGGCATGAACAACAGGCAGCTGATAAATGTTTCTAAAGCCGTTGAAGAAGAAAACATCAATAAGATTAAGCAGATTGCAGACATTGTAATCATGAATTCTTTTGATTTAAACGAAAGGGTTTCCCTTATGCTTGAAATCAGGACCATTTTCAACAACCTGCTTAAAAATGAATGATATTTCACAGATAAAGGAATACGCAAAAAAGAATTCAATTCCCATTGTAATGGACAAGGGCGGAGAATTTATCTGCAAGATTATTGCTGACCGCGGCTGCAAAAAAATTCTGGAAATCGGAAGTGCCATCGGTTACAGTGCAATTAATTTTGCAAATATTTCTCCGAACATTTATGTGCGCACAATTGAACTGGACATTGACCGCTACAGCCGTGCCGTAGACAACATAAAAAACTGCGGTCTGGAACACAGGATTAAAATTACCAACGAAGATGCCCTTGATGCTGTTGTAGACGAAAAGTTTGATTTGATTTTTATAGACGCCGCCAAGGCACAGTATGAAAATTTTTTTGAAAAGTACAAAAACAACCTTTCAGAAAAGGGCGTAATCATTACGGACAATCTGTTTTTTCATGGCATGGTTGAACATCCGGAACTTACCCACAACTACAGCACAATTAAGCTTCTGCGCAAAATAAGAAAGTTCGTTTCTTTTCTTCAGCTTAACCCGGAATTTAAAACGGAAATACACAATGTGGGCGACGGTGTTTCCGTAAGTATTTTAAATCCGGATTATATTGTGCCGGAGTTTAAGCCCATTGAAAATTCCACAGATGAACAGCTGGCAAAAGAAATTGAATACGGCCATAAAGTTTTTTCAGTTTTAGAAAACAATGTGCAGACAGGAATCTTTTCTTATTACAAAAAAGAAGACTATTTTATTTTGTCCACTCTGACTTTTTTTAACCCGGACAGAATTGAAATTACTTTAAAGAACATGCTCATGGTTGCAAGGAAAGATGCCATAAAAGAAAACATTCATCTTATAAAGGTTAAGCTGCCGCAGAAATATTTTTTTAATGGAATTGAAAATGCAGGCCTGGTTTTAGAAGATAAAAATATATACATTCATAAATTATAAATTTAAAATTAAAAATAACAGGAAACAAAAATGGAACTTTACATTGTCCGTCACGGAAAAACAATCTGGAACAAGGAGCGCAAGCTTCAGGGCTCCATGGATATTGAACTTGCAGAAGAAGGCATTGCAGCAGCACTTCAGCTTCATGACCAGCTTCTTGTTTCAAAAATACACTTTGACAAAATCTACTGTTCACCACTTAAGCGTGCAAGAAAAACTGCGGAAATCATACGCGGACTCAGCAGCACGGAAATTTTAACTGACCAGCGTTTAAAAGAAATTTCTTTCGGCACAGAAGAAGGCGCACTTTACACGGACTGGAATAAACCGGAAAATCCATATTACCCCTTTTTTAATAAACCAGGCGATTATGTTCCGCCAGAAAAGGGGGAAACCATTGAACACCTTTGCCAGCGCACAAAAAATTTCATTCAGGAAGTTATAGAACCGCAATATAAAACCGCAGACAAAATTTTAATTGTTGCCCACGGTGCCTTAAACAGTTCCATCATGTGCTACCTTGAAGGCAGGACTAAAGAAAATTTCTGGGGGAACGGCCTGCAGAAAAACTGTCAGGCAACGGTTTATGAATACGACGGAAAAACGTGGAAGCTGAAATAAAAGAAGCAGTGATGTTGTCATCCCCGAAGGAAATATGTCATCCCGAACTAGATTCGGGATCTGTGGGCAGACAAACAACTGAAGCAGATCCTGAATCATAACGAGCGACGGCTTTTGCCGGCAAAACGCATGAGATGCGTTTTGAGTGAGGCAACAAGCAGCTGAGCTGCGCATGGTCCAGCATTACATTTATTTTAGAAAAGCCCATTCCACAATAATTTCTAATCCAGAATATCCAGGTTTTCTATTTCTGCAAGACGCTTCTGCAGTTCAATGGATCTTTTTGTCTGACGCTGAAGCCTCTGTGCAAGCATTTTGCTTAAGAAAATGCCGTAGTGTGGATTTTTTCTGATTAAAGTCAGGAATGCCGTTTTCGGAACCTTTATCAGCCGGCAGTCCCCTACTGCAAGAACAGTTGCCGTGCGGCGTTCATTTAAAAGAAAAGCCATTTCCCCGATGAACATATCGTTTGGCGTTAAAACTGCAGCAAGTTTTTTTCCAACATAAACTGCAAAACGTCCTGATACAATAAAGTAAAGGTCGCTGGAAACTTCATTTTCACGGCAGACAATATCCTTGTTCTTATATTCAATTGTTGCAAAAGGTTCCATAATGCCTGGAATCGTATTTACCTGGTTTCTGATTGTAGGAAGTTCAAAGGAAACTTCATTGCCCGCTTCATTGTAAGACACACGCTGAACAAGGTCACGGCTTAAGGCAATTCCACGCCCGTGGAAATCGTTGTTCACTTCCCTGTCTATAAACTTGCGCCAGTCAAAGCCCTTGCCGTCATCTTTAATTGTAAAGGTTGATTTTGATTTTCCGATGGTATAGCTGATGTGGATTCTGCGGTCCTTGTATTCCGGCATTCTGTTTTTTGCCGCAATAAGCTGCAAAATATCCCTGCCGGAACTAAGCCACTTTGTCTTTTCATCATAGGTAATTCCAAGGTTTCCGTGTTCAAGTGCATTGGTAAGGAATTCCATAAGCGTCATCTGAAGTTTATATCTGTCATCAGGTGAAATTCTGTTTGTGTTGTAAAGATAGCTTACAAGAAAGTTTGTATAAAAGCGGATGTCCATAGGGTCGTTGGAACAGTTAAAGAACCCGTTTTCCATGCCGCCGATAATGTCCTGCATTCCGCGGTTAAACAAAAACTGCTGGTTCTGCCACAGGATTCTCAGCACGCGCTGAAAGTGTGTCTTAAAATTCTGCACCGTAAGGATTGCAATCATGTTGTTGTCTTTAAGTTCCTCCAGTGCTTCTACCTGGCGCGCACCTGAACACACTGCAATTATTCCGCCGTAATGAAGCCATGCATCGCTTTTTATTGCTTCAAGAATTTCTTCACAGCGTATTTCCTTAGACGTATAATCCAGAACCTTTATTTCCGGGATTTCATATTTAATGCAGCTTATAACTGGTTCCGTTGCACCAAAAACTTCCGCAGAAAAATATGCAGCATAAGTTTTGCATGCCGTCCGCACAGTTTCTATTACAACCGGGTTTGTTGATGCAGTAAGTATTTTTTTCATCTGATTCACTCCACAATTTTTACTTATAAAACTATTCTATAATTTTACATCAGGAATTTGCCTTTTGCAAATTCGGTTTCCTGCCGCAGGATTTCTTTTCCTTGCAATAGCCTGCAACTTCGCATTTAGGCTTCATAAGGTTTTCTACAATCCACTTCCATTCTTCAGAATATTCAGAAAGTGCCTTGCATATATCCTGCATTAATTTTCTGTATTCCCAGTAAGCCCTTGTGCATAAACGCTGATGGCTCATTTCTACAAGATTCCTCATATTGCGTTTGTCTACGATTTTTGTTTTCATTCCCAGGGGATAGAACATGGCAATGTCTTCTTTTGGCACGCCTGCCTTTTCCATGGAATCTAAAAGCTTCATAAATGAATTTTCAAATTCTTCTAAAGAAGATGCGGCATTATTGTCTGTCATTGCTTTTTCTACAGAAGGAGGAAGCACAAAGTTGTCTTTAAAATTACTGCCTTCCCATTTTACATAGCGGGTAGAAGACTGAAGCCTTGTAGGGCTGCCGCCGATGTGTGTATACCATTCACGGATGCAGCGGGCAGAATAGCCGTCAATAACAAGTTCCACATCCGGGTATTCAAAAGTCCGTC
>JALELH010000087.1 GCA_022768865.1 Spirochaetia bacterium | reverse complement strand
TGCACCCTCAATTCTTCCAAGAGAACAGTAATTGCGCACGCTGCGTTCTGAAATGTGCCAGTTGCCTGCCGCCTGCTGCACGGAAATGTATTCAACCTTACCCATGGCAATATTATAGCATCAAACGGCAAAATATAAAGCAAAAACAACAAAAAAAATCTAGACCATAAATTGCCGTTTGAAATGATGTACAACCATTAAACGTTTAACCACACTTTTCCAGGGGACTTTTACTATTCACCAAAGCTTGAATTTGTTGACAGAATCAAGCCCATAAACTATAAAGGAGGCTGATATGGATTATGTATTTGTAAAAGATTCTGAAGGATATGTCTTTAAGAAATTAAAATCAGAAGTTACTGCCGACGAAAAAATCATTACAGAAAAAGAATATATGAAAAGATCCGGTCTTGCCTTCTACCAGAAAGAATTTGAACATGGCGGAGCAAGGGAAAATGCAGGAAGAAAACAGAAGTTTGGTTCCCCATTAAAATTCCAGATTCGCGTCACGCAGGAAGAAAAAGATTTTATTGCATACGCAAGGGAACATCATTTAAGCTATTCTTCAATGATGAAGTAAAATACACGACCTGCCTGCCATTTTCAATTCGGCAAAAAATCATTATATTTAGCAGTATGATTAAAGCACAGATAGAAGATAAAGAACTTTTGGCTCACCTTGATTCAATAGAAAAAGATGAAATGGCTGTTTTTGTCATGGCAGACGGAAGAATCCGCGGTGCCCTTTTTAACGGCACAGGCTTTGTAAACCAGATGCGCGCACAGCACAAAACCGGCATACTGGAAACAATGGTTTTAGGCCAGGCTTCTTTATGTGCTGCCCTGATGATGCCTACAATGAAGGGCATGGAACATCTTTCCTGGCGCTACGAATGCGACGGCCCTGCAAAAGGCTTTAACGTAGAAGCAGACAGCACGGGCTATGTGCGCGGATACCTTTTTGAAGACCACATTCCCGTAGAAAAGCCACTGGAAAACTGGGACCTTGCACCTTTCCTTGGCAGCGGTTCAATGACCATTACAAAGATTCACCCGGGAGACAAAAGCCCCCAGGTAAGTTCCGTAGAAACCCTATATAAAAACATTACCAAAGACCTGGCCTGGTATTTCAGTCAGTCGGAACAGATTAACACTGCCTTTAACACAAGCATCTTTATGGATCCTAAAGGACGTGTTACTGGTGCAGGCGGACTTTTTGTGCAGGTTCTGCCTGAAACAGGGGGAACTAAAAAGAACGGCGCAGAAACTGCTTCCGGTTCTGACTTTAAGGCTGACGAGCAGCTGATTACCAGCGTAGAAAATGCCTTTAGTGCATGTCCTTCCCTTGGCAAGTGGTTTGCAGAAAAGGGCAATATTAACGATATTGTTTACGGCCTGTTCCGCGAATTTAAACCGCAGATTGCCGTGCGACGCAAGGTTGCATACTACTGCCCCTGCTCAGAAGATTATTATATAGAACATTTGAAGTCTTTAGGGTCAAAGCAGATAGAAGAACTTAAGTCTTCCGGCCCTGACCCGCTTGAAATTGTATGCCGCAACTGTGGCAGCGTTTATAAGATTCCTTTTACTAAGCTGTAGTTTCTTTTATTTCGATGAAAATAATCAGGGCTGCTGAAAGAAAAAGAAAGCGGTAACCGAGGCACTCTGAAGGCTTGTCCTTCAATCGTGCCGAATTACCGCGCTTTTTCTGTAAGCAGCCCTAATTGTTTTATGTCTTGCTTGAAGTTTCTTACTAGTCTTCCAAATCCTTTAAATCTTTATTTGTCATGGCGCAGACGCAGGAATCGCTGTAGATGTTTACGGCGGTTTCAATCATGTCTATTACGGCATAAATCGGAAGGATTACACCCATAACGCCGATTGGCATTCCCTTGCCTGCCATAAGTGAAAGTGTTAAAAAGAAGCATCCCATAGGAACGCCTGCATTTCCAACGGCACTGATTACGGAAATCAAAATCCATGTAATTACTGTAAGAAGTGTAAGTTCTACGCCGCCGTTTTTCATTACAAAAAGAGATGTTACTAAGATAAATGCAGCACATCCGTTCATGTTGATTGTGGTACACATTGGCAGAATAAAGCGCGTAAACTTTTTATTGCACTTAACGCGGCTTTCTGCACAGTCCATTGTAACAGGCAGTGTTGCAGCAGAAGACTTTGTAAAGAGTGCAGTCAATATTGCAGGCAGCATGTTCTTGAAATGCTTTACAGGATTGATTCCGCGAGCAAGAAGGAAAAGTGAAAGCACGATAAAGAACTGGATAAGGTTTCCGCTTAAAACAACTGCAGTATATTTTCCGATGGATTCCATGGCAATGTTGGCACTCATTTCCTTTACAAGCTGTGCAGTAAAAGCAATGATTCCGACTGGAAGGATTGCAATAATCCAGCTGATTACCTTGAATACAAGTTCCTGAAAGCCAAGGGCAATGTTAAGGATTGCGCTTTTCTTTTCTGATTCCGGCATCATGGAAATTGCAAAGCCGAATGCAAAAGAAACTATTAAAATAGAAAGAACATTTCCGGAAACAAAAGGATAAATGATGTTGTCTGGAATTGCGCTTATAAAATAGCTTAGGAAAGAAGAAGAGCTCATGCTCTGGATTTTTTCTGCCTGTGCGCCTTCGTAAGCGGCAACGGAAAGAACTTCCGGCTTAATGGCAAAGAACAGGATTGCTGCAATTGTAGAAGCGGCAAGCGTTGTAAGCAATGTATACATTATTGTTCTTTTGAAGATTCTTGCAGTTTCCTTGTTGCTGCCAAGTGTGGCAAGTGTTGTTAAAACTGAAACTGCAATGGCAGGAACAGCCGTGAACTTAAACAGCCTTGTAAATACTGTTGCAACAAAATTGCATACGCTGTCTACTGCACCCACATGCAGAGAACCAAGAACAGCACCAATAACAAGTGCTCCAACCCAGAAAATAACCTGTCTTACTTGTTTTGTCATAATAAATTCCTTATAGGTATTTTGTTGCCTTATAGTAAACTATTATTTATTTAAAATAAACAAGGCCCTTGGCAAAAGCATTTACGGCCTAGAAGCCCTTGGGTTGCAATAACTTTTGCCACAAGAATTGCTATGCAATTCTTGTATAGGCTGTTTTGTTACATGTGGGACATAGTAAAATATGAAGCCGCCGGAAGAAAAAGAAAGCGGCAACCGAGGCACTCTGAAGGCTTGTCCTTCAATCGTGCCGAATTGCCGTGCTTTTTCTGTAGGCGGCTTCAGTACTTTCTATTTTGCAGCGCGTCCGTAAAGAGCCGTAAAGTGTGCAAGGAAGTTGTTTGCTTCTTCCGTAAACATGCTCTTTGATGCACGCCACTTCCAGTTGTTTCCTACTGTAGAAGGAATGTTCATTCTTGCTTCCTTGCCAAGGCATGCCAGATCCTGCATGCAGAGGATACATGTATTTGAAACGCTCTGCATTCCTGCAATCATCATTTCCTTTACAAGTTCCTTATTGTCTTTTGCACGCAGATATTCTTTTGCACTTTCTACGTCCTTTGGAACGGCACTTTCGCACCAGCCAAGGATTGTGTCGTTGTCGTGTGTGCCTGTGTAAACAATTGAATTCGGTGTGTAGCGGTATGGAATGTAGTCGCTTTCTTCACGGCTGTCAAAGGCAAACTGAAGCACCTTCATTCCAGGGAATCCTGAATCCTTCAAAAGCTGGCGCACGCTGTCCGTAAGGAATCCAAGGTCTTCTGCAATAATAGGCATATCACCGAACTGCTGCTTAAGAGAATTGAATAAATCCATTCCAGGACCCTGCCTCCACTGGCCGATTTTTGCATCTTTTGCTCCGTATGGAATGCAATAGAAAGAATCAAATCCGCGGAAGTGGTCAATGCGAAGAACGTCGTAAATCTTCAGGCTTTTTTCAAGGCGCTTTTTCCACCAGGCATATCCTGTTCCTTTCTGGTATTCCCAGTTGTATACAGGGTTTCCCCAGAGCTGGCCGTCTGCACTGAAACAGTCCGGCGGACATCCTGCAACTTCTACAGGCACAAGGTTCTGGTCAAGCATAAACTGGCTAGGATTAGACCATACGTCAGCACTGTCTGCAGCAACGTAAATAGGAATGTCGCCTATAATCTGTATTCCGTTTTTGTTTGCGTAGTCTTTTAATGCAAACCACTGCTTGAAGAAGAAATTCTGAAGCATTTTATAGTATTCCATTCTGTCTGCACATTTGCCGCGCCAGCTTTCAAGGGTTACGGTTTCGCGCTTGCGGATGTTTTCTTCCCATTCACTGAATGCTACACCGCCGTGGGCATCCTTGATTGACATAAAGAGTGAATAGTCTTCAAGCCAGTCGTTTGCCTTTATAAAGTCGCCGAAGTCTGAAGGAATGTTCTTCTTGAAGTTTTTGTGAAGGATTTCAAATACCTTGTGGCGTTCAACATAAAGCGTGCCGTAGTCAACATAGTTTTCGTGACCGCACCACTTTACGTTTTCATAATCAGATTTTGCAAGATAGCCCTGGGATGCAAGGGTATCAAAGTCAATGAAATAAGGGTTTCCCGCAAAAGTAGAAAAGCTCTGGTAAGGGCTGTCTCCGTAACTTGTAGGACAGATTGGCAGAATCTGCCAGTAAGACTGCTTTGCTTTTTTAAGCCAGTCTACAAATTCGTAAGCTTCCTTACCCAATGTTCCGATTCCTGTGTTTCCAGGAAGTGAAGAAATGTGCATCAGCACACCGTTTGCTCTTTTATTCAACATACTAAACTCCATTAGTTTTCTATTGTTTTTACGCTTTCGCCTTCAATAAATTCAAAAGGAATGTTCTTGTGCACTGCATCAATTTTGTTTTCAATTGCTGCAAGCAGAATCCTTAACCCCTGCACCGCAAGTTCTTCTTTGTTCTGCCTGATGGTTGTAATCTTAGGGCAGTAGAACTGGCTTATGGGCAGGCCGTCAAAGCCCACTATGGAAATGTCGGCAGGAACATTTAAGCCTGCGTCCCTGAACTTCCTGCATGCACCTATTGCCTGCATGTCTGACATGGCAAAGACTGCCGTTACTTTAGGATTCTTCTTTAAAAGTTCTTCTGCGGCTTTTGCTCCGCCTTCCATGGAATATTTTGAAGTTGCATAATTATTCTGATCAAATTCTATTCCCTTTGACTTTAAGCCTTTTACAAAGCCTGCATAGCGCCTTTTTGATGTTTCAGAAGATTCCAGGTCTCCGCCTATGATGCCTATGTTTTTGTGGCCTTTGTCTGCAAGGTAACAGGCTACGATGCCGGATGCTTCAAAACTGTCCGTGCTTACGCTTGAAAGGTTTTCATACTCTTGCGAATCTGCTTTTGTCGTTATAAGGACGCATGGGCATTTTATCTTTTCAAAATATTCTTTATTGTGCTCCGGGTTGCCGCCTAAAAAAATTATGCCTAAGGCTTTTGTTTCCCGCTGTTCCTTTTCTGCAACTACGGCTTCGTTGTCGTATTCATCAAGGACTATGACTTTTGATGTATAATCCAGGTCTTCCATGTTTTTCTGCACAATTTCAAGAAGGCTGTTTAAAAGGATGTTTGATGTTCCCTTTACTAGAATAAGGATTGTTTTTGTTCCGCGGGCCTTTAATGCCTTTGCGTTGGTATTTAAAACAAAGTTGTATTTGTTTACAACTTCCATTACCTTTGCCTTTGTTTTTTCGCTTACGTATTCCTGATTATTTAAAACACGGGAAACAGTTCCGACTGCGCAACCTGATTCTTTTGCAATGTCTTTTATAGTCATTACTTCCCCCGTGTAATTGGAAACGTTTCAAATTATAGCATATCTGTTGTTTTTTTCAATATGAATATTGACTTTTTTTGCGTGAATTCATCTGTTTTTAGGCTGCCTGTATGGAAAAAACGGAAATACAAAGGCGGCATATGGGAATACAATAGAAAAAAACATTCATTTATACTAAACTGTCTTTAATTTTATTTAAGTTCAGGTGGTAATTATGACACTACAGACAATCGGTAAAATCTGTGCATTTGCCCTTTACCTTGGCTTTATGGTCTACATCGGATTCAGAAGCTCAAAAAAAACAAACAATGCAAAAGATTTCTTTCTTGGCGGACGCGGAATTGGTCCGTGGGTAACAGCACTTAGCGCAGAAGCTTCGGATTCTTCTGCATGGCTTTTGATGGGTCTTCCGGGACTCTGCTACCTTGGCGGTTTAAAGGAAACTTTCTGGACTGCCCTTGGCCTTATTGTTGGAACATACCTTAACTGGCTTTTAGTTGCAAAACCTCTGCGCAAATGTTCCATTGCTTACGGTGATTCAATTACAATACCTGGATTCTTTAAAAACAGATTCAAGAGCGAACGCTGCAATATTATTTCCGTAATCCTTATTGTATTTTTCTTTACTATTTATACTGCATCAGGAATCGTTGCCTGCGGTAAGCTTTTCCGTTCCGTATTCGGACTTAACTATACAGTGGGCATGGTTATCGGACTTATTGTAATTCTTTCCTATACAATTCTTGGCGGTTACCGTGCTGTCTGCACAACGGACTTTGTTCAGGGTGCATTGATTTTTATTGCCTTTGTTGTTGCAGGAACTGTTGCAATTTTTGCTTTAGGCGGTCCTGCTTCTGCCATTGAATCTGCAAAGGATTTCAGCGTTAAGGCCCTTTCCGGTGAATTCAACGAAGACATTAAAAAAGCCTTTGTTGCAAACCAGAGCTTCAGTGCCAAAAGCGCAATTTCTGCCTTTTCATGGTGTCTCGGTTACTTCGGCATGCCTCATATCATCATCCGCTTTATGGGCATCCGTTCTAACGAAGAAATTAAAACTGCACGCCGCGTAGGAATCATATGGATGATCATTGCCTACATCGGTGCCTTTATCATCGGTTCCCTTGGAACAGTTTATCTTCTTCCAAACCTTCTTGATGCAGGAACTTCAGAAACTGTATTCAGCGAAACAATGCTTAAAATGTTCCCTTCATTTATTGCAGGCATTTTCCTTTGTGCAATTCTTGCTGCTTCCATGTCTACGGCAGACAGCCAGCTTCTTGCAGTTGCTTCAACAGTTTCCCTTGACCTTTACAAGGCAAAAATCAATAAGAATGCAGATGAAAAGAAAGTTCTTCTTGTAAGTCGCATTACTGTTTTTGCAGTTGCAATCGTTGCTTTCGGACTTTGTTTGCTTCCAAACAACAATTCTATTTTCGGCCTTGTTTCTTACGCATGGGCCGGATTCGGTGCAACATTCGGAGCAATCATCTTCCTTGCACTTTTCTGGAAAAAATGTACGGCAGACGGTGCTTCCCTTGGCCTTTTAGTAGGATTCATTACAGTTGTTGTATGGCATAACCTTCACGGCGGAATCTTTGACATCTACGAAATTCTTCCGGGCTTTATTGCAACTCTTGTGGTTGCCGTAATCGTAAGCCTCTTTACAAAGACAAAAGAAGGCGTAGAAGAAAAGTTTGTTGAATACAAAAACATGGCTGACTAATCCTTAAAAAACCATTTTATACATTGACATTTGCCTTCGTTGTTGTTACTTTTTACAGAAACAAACAGCGGAGGCTTTTTTATGAAGAAAATAATTTTAACACTTACTGCAGTTGCAGTTCTTTTTGGCGGTGCTTTTGCTAAGCCTGCAAAAAATAAGAAAGTAAAAATCGGCATTGCCAAAATTGTTCAGCACGTTGCCCTTGATGACGTTGAACGCGGTGTAATGGATGCCATTAAAGATGCAGGCATTGATGCAGAATACGACCTTCAGAATGCCAACGGAGATGTTGGAACGGCTGCCCAGATTACTGCACAATACAAGGCAGAAAAAGTAAATGTTGCAGTAGGCATTGCAACACCAATTGCAGTTTCTCTGGCTGCAACCCTGAAAAACACACCGGTTGTATTTGGCACAGTTACAGACCCGGTTGGTGCAGGCCTTGTTTCTACAACAGCCCATGGCGAACGTAACGTAACAGGCATGAGTGATGCAATTCCTACAGAACAGCACATTAAGCTTTTTAAGGAAGTTGCAGGCATTAAAACCTTAGGCTACATTTACACAAGCAACGAAGACAATTCTTCAAGTGCACTTGCTTTAGTAAAAAAAGGCTGTCAGGAAGCAGGCATTAAACTTGTAACCCAGAGCATTACAAAGTCTGATGAAGTTAAGGCAGCATGCGAAGCAATTGTAAGCCGCTGCGACGGCCTTTACCTTACAACGGACAATACGGTTTTCAGTGCCATTGCTTCAGTTGTTTCTGTTTTTGGAAAGGCAAAGAAACCTGTTTTTTCCGGTGACGTTACTGCTGCCAAAGAAGGCGGAATTTTCATGGCATCAGGATTTAACTACTACAAGGCAGGACGAGCAACAGGAGAAATGGTTGTTCAGATTTTAAACGGTGCAAAACCAGCAAGCCTGCCTGTGCGCTTTATGACCAACCCTGCAGACACAGACTTTCTTGTAAACCTGGATGCTGCAAAAGCATGCGGGATTAATATTGATCCAAAACTGATTGAAAGCGCAAATTACGTTTACAAAGACGGTGCCTTAGAAACTAAATAAAACGACCAATGATAAGCCGCTGTGACATCCGGCGGTTTATTTAAATAGTCTGCGTTTTTTCCGATAATACAAATATGTTGAATTCAATTTTAATCGAAGGCCTTATTTACGGCATTATGGTTCTCGGGGTCTTTTCTACCTTCAGGGTTTTGAACTTCTGCGACATGACTGTAGACGGCAGTTTTCCTATGGGCGCCTGTGTTCTGGCAGCTTGTCTTTCAGCAGGAATTTCACCGGCAGCAGCAATTTTAATTGCATTTCTTTCAGGACTTTTAGCCGGCTTTGTAACAAGTGCCATTTATACTAAGCTGAAGATTCCGGATTTGCTTGCAGGCATTCTTACCATGACAATGCTTTATTCAGTAAACCTCCGCATAATGTCCAACAAGGCAAACATTTCTTTCCTGAAGATTGAAACTTTGTTTTCAAAAATATACGACAAGTCCTACGATATTTTTTCTGCATTGAATCTTGAACTTGACGTTGAATGGGGTCTTGTAATTTTCCTTCTGCTCTTCTGCCTAGTCATCAAATCTTTACTGGACCTTTTCTATCACACTGACCTTGGGCTTACTATGGGTGCTTTAGGTTCAAACCCGCAGCTTATTATTTCACAGGGAGTAAACCCGGATATTTTAAGGACAATAGGTATCTGCTTTGGAAACGGACTTGCAGCCCTTGCCGGAAGTTTTGCCGCCATGTATAACGGATTTGCCGATGTAGGCATGGGAACAGGCGTTGTAGTTTCCGGCCTTGCATCTTTAATGCTTGGTGAATTCATAATTAAGTCCAATAAAATCTTGCTGCAGACTTTAAGGGTCTTTATCGGCTCTTTTGTTTACCGCGCACTTATGATTCTTGCAAGAAGCTACGGATATAAAATTCACATTACGCCAAATGATTTAAAACTTGTAACGGGCATTTTAATTATTGCATGCCTTGTAGTTTCCAGAACAAATATTTTAGGCCGCCTTAAAAAGAAAGCATAAGAGGATTTTAAAATGATTGAACTTAAAGACATAAACATTATATTCAAAAAAAATACACCGGACGAAAATCACGCTTTAAAAAACATAAACCTGAAGATTAACAAAGGTGACTTTATAACTGTAATCGGCTCTAACGGCGCAGGAAAGTCAACCTTGTATAATGTAATAGCAGGAACCTATGCAACAACGGCCGGAAAAATCCTGCGGCAGACAGAAAATGGCATAGAAGACATAACTAAAGAAAAAGAATATAAACGCGCCCGCTACATCGGAAGAATTTTTCAGAATCCTCTTTTAGGAACAGCAGGTAAAATGTCCCTTGAAGACAATATGGTAATTGCATCAAAAAAAGGATTTAAAGGATTAAGGATAAGCTTGAATTCAAAACTTAGGGAAGAATTCAAAAAGCAGGTTGCCGTTCTTAATATGGGACTTGAAAACAGGCTTAAAGACAATGTTGAACTTTTTTCCGGCGGACAGCGTCAGGCACTTACGCTTTTAATGGCAGTTATGTCAAAGCCGGATTTACTTTTACTGGATGAACACACGGCAGCCCTAGACCCGACTAATGCCGCAATCGTTATGGAACTTACAAAAAAGTTTGCAGAAGAATACAACCTTACCGTAATGATGGTAACCCACAACATGCAGCATGCCCTTGATTATGGCACAAGGCTTTTAATGATGGATGGCGGCGAAATTATCCTTGACATCGACAAAGAAGAAAAAGCAAATCTTACAATGGACGACATAGTAGAAAAATTTCGCGCCATTAAAAACAAAAGCCTTGTCAGCGACAAAATGCTTTTGCAGTAATTTTATTCTGTGCGCATGGTGCTAAGGAATTTGCCAAAGCTTCTGCCACAGTCTTCCTTAATCTTTTTTGCCATTGTACGCTGAGTTTTAGAAGGAAGCAATTCCAGACTGGAAGAACTTTCCCTGCCGGTAAAAGAAGTTGACCATAGGAATTCCATTTCCGTTTCGTCCTTTAACTGGCCATCAAAGCTATACATGCACTGAACAGTTTTTTTGTCTGTTGTTTCACGGTTTTGCTGTTCCGTCTTTACATAGAATGTATAACGGGAACCTTTTGTATCTATAACACGAAACCCAAAGTCGCTGAACATTTCAGAAACTGCCAGAAATACTTTTTCTTTTTCCGGCCCATTTACATTTACATAAACAGGAATAGCCCTTGCCACATCAAGCATCTGTGAGCGGACAAAAGAACCTGTATACATTTTGCCCTTAAACTCTTCTGCTGACTTTACATTGATTACTTCAAGCTTAGAAAAAAAGTTTTCATCAAGTTCTGCAATTTCACGGGCAAAATCAAAGCGGGCATAAGTTTCAAGAGTATAAAGTTCCGTAGTAGTTGCACACAAAAGGTTTTCAATTCTCTGGTTATTTGTCCTGATAGAAGAAGTTAAAATATCTTCCGTCTTTTTTTTATCCATTACGGCAAGTGCATAAAACTTTTTGCCGTCATTATGATATTCCTTAAGTTCAATTCCGATTAAGTCTTCAACAGAAACACGCTGCATTATGTCTTTGGAAAAGTCAGAAGTTTTACCAACCGACACAGTTCCGTTTTCTTCTGCCTGCTTAAGTCTGGAAGAAGTTTTAGAAGACGCACGGACGTTGCGTCCAAAAATTGCAGCCAGATTTTCTACGGCAGAAAGTTCGGCCTGCTGTTCTGATTTGCCGCTGCCAACAGCAGTAAAATAATCCTTTGCAGGATAGGCTTTTGAAGGATTATTTACCCACTGCGGTGTCTTTGCAAAAGCCAGCTGAAATAAAATACCGGCTAAAATTAAACAAAAAAACTTTTTCATGGCCTACTTCTTCTTCTGGTTTTTAATTTCCTTTTTGATTTCGTCGTTTTCACCCTGCCAGATGATTCTGTTTGTTTCTATGCTTGAAAGAACAACATTTACAAAATAAGTTCTTACGCCATATTTTCCTTCTTTCTGAACAATTGATTTAACACTGCCTGTCAGCATAAAGTCTGCACCTGCTTCGTTATCCATGGACTTTGCAGTATCAAGGCTTGCATGCTGTTCCTGATCCATTTTCTCATCACGGAGCTGAGCACGTTCATCTTTTGAAACAACAAATTCCAGAACACCGGAATTAATAATTGCAGAACGCAACTTCTTTTCAATAATTGAAGTATCAATTTTTTCGTCACAGTCATTAACAATTTTACCGACAATAACTAAACCAGGCCTGCCGTTTTCTTCTTCAAACTTTGCAATTCTTGGAGAATTAACGCATTCATCAATAAGGGAATCGCATACAATGCGGACATCTGTGTCGTTCCAGTATCCGTCCAGATCAGTTATTGCACTGCTTTCTACTCTTTTAACTTTTGTTTTACCTAAAGCAAAAGAACTCATTGTTACGGCACAAACCATTAAAGCAAAAATAAATTTTTTCATATTTACCTCTTCTATTTTATTTGATTAGAAATATTTTTAAGCTGAATTTCATACAAAGCCGGATCCATAATCCATACTGAATAATAATTGAATTGTGTTTTATAGTCACTTTCTTTTTTAGCTTTTTTAACGCCTTTTTTAGGTGTTCCGGTTTTTATCCAGAATGAATTGGCTTTCTGAAGCCCGCGGATTTGACTCTCTGAAATCAGTTCCTGCACGCTGAGCATTTCAACCTTCTTCAGTGTATTATTTGAAATATTAAGTTCATTTATCCCAAGCGTCATTTCCCTTGATATTTCTTCCGTTACAGCTGCAACATCTTCAAAAAGTTCAAGATTTTCTAAGTTATCTCCGGAAACACTAACGGTCCATACTTTGTAATCTTCAATACCAAGTTCTTTTATCAGGGCATTTTTTTCTGACTGGGCAATATAAGTTACCCACTGTGGAATTTCTGCGTCTTCATCCTTATTCTGCCAGTCCAGTATTACAGTTTTTCTGCTGCCTGCATTTTTATTTTCTTCCGGAACTTTAGCACCGGTTGCGCAGGAAACAATAAGGGCAAGATTAATACAGATCAAAAAAAAATTTTTCATTTTTCTCTCCTGTTCGTATTAGTAAAATCTATTTTTATTATATAGTAAATATACAGTTTTTCATTAAAATGTTCTAATAAATTGTCTGTTTTTAGACTGCATTACAAAAGTAAATGAACCTAAGTCCTTTCAGATACGCCAAAACTTTTTGAAACTGTCCTGCCTTCCCACCCGGGCATATTCAGCTTTTCGTGTTCTATTACGGCATCAAAGTCTGCACGGGGATCACATTTTTCTTCCATTTTGAGCTGGGTTACATGAAGTCGGTTTATGCACTCACTTTTTTCTTTGTATCCCATTCTGGACTTTTCAATGGCATCTCCCAAAATACGAATGCTTTCATCGTAAATGCGACAGGGAACGGGGAAAGGATGACCGTCTTTTCCGCCATGGGCAAAACTGAATCTTGCAGGATCCCTGAAACGGCTTGGAGTTCCGTTGATTACTTCGCTGACTAAAGTTAAAGACTGCAATGTCCTTGGTCCTAGCCCCGGCGTCAGTAAAAGGCTTTCAAAATCCTTTGGATCGCTTTCATAAGCCGTAACTAAAACACTGCCAAGACGCTTAAGGTTCACGTCTTCCGGGCGGACATCATGATGTGCAGGCATTACTATGCTTCTGTCCTCTGCATCAATTAGCAGCTGCGGACCTTCTGATTTATCTAACGATCGTAAACTATTAGGAAGACCAAGTGCCTGTATGTCTTTTACTTCCTTTATTATGCGTTCAGGGTTTTCTTTTGCTATGGTCAATATGGAATTTCTTGTTTCTGCTGCCGAACGGTCAGTAAGGTTTAATATAAACTTCTGGTTTTCTCCCGTAACGCCTGTATGAGGTTCTTCTACAAAGCTTTTCAGGTTTTCCGAGCACCAGTGATAGCGGCGGGCTGTTTTTGTCTGTGCATTCATTCCCTGCTGAACAACTGTCCAGTCCCCTTCATCGCTTACAATAAAATTATGCTGATAAAGCTGAAATCCATCCTGAACAGCAGTATTGTCAACTTTTGCAACAAGCTTGCTGTCCTTAACCAGAGCATTGCCGTCTAAACCAGCCATGTTGCTTACAAACAAAAGTTCTTCCGGTGTCTTGCGTGAATACTTTCCGCGCCCGCCGCAGACAACAAGGCCAAAATCCCTTGCTCTTTTATTTATGCCGCGTTTTAAAGCATACATTACACTTGTTGTAATTCCGCTTGAATGCCAGTCCATACCAAGAACAGCACCAAAAGACTGAAACCACAGGGGATCACTTAAGCGTCGCAAAACTTCTTTTTTTCCGTATTGAAGAATCATGGCTTCAATGATTAAAGTTCCCATGTCCCGCATTCTGTCTGCAAGCCATTTTGGAACAGTTCCGGAATGAAGGGGTAAATCAGCATGACCAGTACTTTTAGGCATAATTTATTTTCCCAGCAAAACTTTTATTAATTCCGGACGGCCTGCCAGACGCAAAGCTTCCTTTACAAGACTGGCATTTTCCCTTTTGTTAAACTGAAGCAAGGCACGCTGCAGCCTGCGTTCATGTCCGCCACGGGCAACATAAACTTTTTCTAAATGACCGTCAGCATTTTTTTTATGGGGATTAAATCCTGTGTAATACATAGCCGTTGCCAGAGAACCTGGTGTGGGATAAAAATCCTGAACCTGATCCGGAACAAAACCTGTCTTTTTAAGATAAAGTGCCGTTTCTATTGCTTCATTTAATCCGGCTCCCGGATGACCTGCAATGTAATAGGGAACAAGATACTGCTTAAGCCCAAGTTCCTTATTTAATTTTTCATATTCCCTTGCAAAATCTTCATAAACTTTATGGGTACTTTTCCTCATTAAAGAAAGAACATTATCGCTTACGTGTTCCGGTGCAACCTTAAGCTGGCCTGAAATATGATGAAGGACAAGTTCCTTAAAAAAAGTTTTATCCCTGTCCATCATAAGATAGTCAAAACGTATTCCGGAACGGATAAAAACCTTCTTTACTTTAGGCAATGCACGGAGTTTCCTTAAAAGCGCAACATAATCACTGTGATCAACCTTAACATTAGGACACGGATTTACACCCATGCAGTCCCTGTTAGGGCATGCACCTGCTTTTTTCTGCTTTTCACAGGCATCCTGACGGAAATTCGCAGTAGGCCCGCCAACATCGTGAATATATCCTTTAAAATCCTTGTCTTCCGTCATACGAGTGGCTTCTGCAATAAGGCTTTCGTGGCTTCTTGCCTGAATGCGCCTGCCCTGATGGAAAGTAATTGCACAAAAGGAACAGGCACCAAAACATCCGCGGCAGCTTGTTAAACTGAACTTAACTTCTGCAAGGGCCGGAATGCCGCACTTATTGTTTTCTGCCGGCACATCATACATAGGATGCCACTTTCTTGTAAAAGGCAGCTCATAAACCTTATCCAGTTCTTCCGTAGACAAAGGAAGGGCTGCCGGCATCTGCACTACAAAGCGTGTATCGGCAGGCTCTGCCAGAATCTTACCATTAATGGCGTCTGTATTCTGCTCCTGGATTAAATAGCTTCTGGCAAAGTTTTCCTTACTTTCTTCTGTATTCTTTGAAACTTCTTCAAAAGACGGCAGCCAGATTGCATCTTCAGGAACTTCATCTTTTTTGCTTGTATACCAGCATGTTCCCCGGACAGAACGAATCTGCCTTGCCGAAACACCCTGCCTTAAAAAAGCGGCAACTTCAAGAAGGGAATTTTCGCCCATGCCATAAAGCAGAAGGTCTGCCTTAGAATCAAGAAGGATTGAACGCTTAACAGTATTTGACCAGTAATCATAGTGGCTTGTGCGGCGCAAACTTGCTTCTATGCCGCCGATAATGACATTTACGCCCTTGTATGCCTGGCGTATTTTCTGAACGTAAACATTTATTGCCCTGTCCGGCCTGTGACCTTTTACGCCGCCGTGTGCATAGGCATCTTCTGAACGCGGTTTATTATTTGCCGTATAATTTGAAACCATGCTGTCCATGGCACCGGCACTTACTAAAAAGGCAAGTTTAGGCTGCCCGAATTTACGGAATTCTTCTATATCATTCCAGTCAGGCTGAGGAAGAATTGCAACAGTGTAGCCGTTTGCTTCTAAAAGCCTGCCTAAAAGTGCTGCAGCAAAACTAGGATGATCAACGTAGGCATCTCCGGAAACAAAAACAAAATCAAGGCGTTCAATGTTTCTTTCTATTAAATCCTGCTTACAGACAGGAAGAAATTCACTGCTGTTCAAGTTCTTTTCTTTCCTTTGCAAATTTATGAATCAAAACAGAAACATAGGCAAACACAGCTAAATCTGCAGCCATTAAAATTCCGATTACGGCAAAATACCAGAATGATGCAGTTCCGTCTTTATAAGAATCATAAAAATAATAGCATAGAAGTACAAAAAGACCTGCCAAAAGGGTGCGGCTGTTTTCAAATTTCTTTATTTTAGCCTTTAAGGCATCAATTTTATCATCAGCATTTTCGTTCATGCTGAAATGATAAATTTAAAGCAGAGGGTTTGCAAGTAGACAAAATAAATTTCCAACCCTATAGTTTAATAAGTAAAAAAACAGTAAAATAAGTAAAATTAATTTTTATAAGAGGCAAAAAAATGACCGCTTATCTAGCTGGAGTAGTAGCATCTGCTCTGTCATTTATCTTTATCGTTTTTGCTATCGGTACTATCGGCTATCTTCTTGGAGCCATTAAAATTAAGGGTATCGAATTGGGAACTGCAGGTGTTCTTCTTGTAGCTCTTATCTGGGGTGTAATAATCAACTTTATCCCTTCTTTTCAGATTGGCGAAAAAACAATTACACTCTGGTCCGACAAAATCAAGGGAAACTTTGGCATTGTTTCCAACATCGGAACAGCACTTTTTGTTACTGCTGTCGGTTTAATTGCAGGACCTAAGTTTTTCCGTTCCTTTAACAGAAGCACTCTTGCCTACATCGTCCTTGGATTTGTAGTAATCATTATCGGCGGCGTTACTGCTGCTTTATTTGCATTCTTTGACCCTAACTGCTCTTCTTCCATGGCAGTAGGACTTTTAACAGGCGGACTTACTTCTACACCAGGATTCAGTGCAGGAAAAGAAGTTGCAGTTGCATTGGACGAAGCTGCAAAAGCCGCAGGCAACATGGCATCTTCTTTAGAAGCTGACGTTACGGCAGGCTACGGCATTGCCTATACTTTCGGCGTTCTTGGCGTTGTTCTTTTT
Organism: Spirochaetia bacterium; assembly: GCA_022768865.1. Taxonomy (GTDB): domain Bacteria; phylum Spirochaetota; class Spirochaetia; order Treponematales; family Treponemataceae; genus Treponema_D. The sequence goes on along the minus strand of JALELH010000087.1, from coordinate 11,593 downwards.
GTTCAGATTCTTCCAAAAATCTTAAAGGTAAACATGGCAGAAGAAGTTGCACACTTCCAGGCTGCAAACCAGATTAAAATTCCGGAACCAAAGGGAAAGCTGGTAGAAATTGATCCTTTCGGATTTTTTGCATTCTTCCTTGCCGTTGCCTTGGGATGCCTTGTAGGTGCAATTAAAATTCCTGTAATTAATTTTTCTCTTGGAAATTCAGGCGGATGTTTAATAGGCGGTCTTATCGTAGGCCACTTTGCACATTTTGGAAACATTGACTGCCGCATGAAAAAAGAAACATTAAACTTCATGCGCGAACTTGGCCTTGTTCTCTTCCTTATTGGTGCAGGCGTTCCTGGCGGCGTAAACTTTATTACAAAGTTCCGCTGGACATATTTTATTTACGGTGCCGTAATGACAACTGTTCCGATGATCGTAGGATTTATCCTTGCACGCTATGTATTCAAGCTTTCTATTTTGAACAACCTGGGTTCAATTACAGGCGGCATGACATCAACACCTGCCCTTGGCACTTTAATTGCAACTGCAGGCACAGATGAAGTTTCTGCTGCCTATGCTGCAACTTATCCTTTTGCACTTGTTTCAATTGTTCTTGCTGCAAAAATCATTATCATGCTGATTTGAATTTAGTTTTTAATAACCAAAAAAGCCGGTAGAAATAACTGCCGGCTTTTTTGGTTTTAAAATGAAAGGTGCTGTTTGCACGAACATTGCACTGCACAAGATAAACTCATCATGCACTTACAAATTCATCAATATCGCTGATTATACATTCGTCGCTTGTTGTGTGCATGGATTCAAAATATTTTATTATGTAGTCTGCAACTTTATACCGTTCAAAAAAATCTGCAACTTGCCTGCCCGTCATGTTCTTTGCAAAGCGGTAGCGTTCCATGCAGTAGATTAAAAACTTTCCTTCCTTGCTCATGCGCTTTCCTCCGGATAAATGCACCTGCCAGAAAGCAGTTCGTCCTGAAACATGTGATACAAAGTAAGGGCACTGTAATGCCACAGTTTTGTATTTTCATCAGATAGTTCACTGTAAAGATTGGATTTATAAAACCTTAAGGCACATTCTGCTTCCGAAAGATTGCAGTTATTGCTTATAAGCTCTACTACGGGAGCCACAATCAAAGGCAGAAAACTGCTGAACTGTTCTTTTGTCATGAAAGGTTCGCTCATATAGTTTTAGCCTCCGTAAAATGCAGAAATGACAAGGCATGGTCACTTTTAAACACAAGCTGATTATAGAGCTTTTTTATCTTTAAGGCATCAAGGGTCTGCTGACGGTTTATAATTCCAGATGTAAAAAGATTAAGAGTCTGGTAAACATTATCGTTAGCCACAGCACCAAAAACCAGCTCATATTCTTTGCCGGAATATTCTCCCCTGCGGTTTGCAAGGACAAAATCAAGCCACTTGCCGTCTGGATTTTCAAATTTCAACAATGTACACTGTGCAAAACCACTTTCATCAAATTCGTAGACATTAACAGTAGGCTTGCCGCACTTCTGCCTGTCTGCAACTTTGCGGCAAAAGTTTTCTGCCTGCAGAATATTTGTAGTTGTATAAAACCCCATGCCAAAATCTAGCGTGCGGTCTGACTTAATTATTACCGGCTTTTCTACAGTTATATTTGACCCGTGGTATAAAATCATTTTAACTCCGTTGAATAGCTTTTATTCTACCTTATATGTTTTGCGTTGGCTAGGATGGGAATTATGTCCATAACCGCCATCGTCCTTCAGCGTAATACCCATCGTCCAAGGAAAGAACCTGCAAAGACTATTATCAGAATATTCTAGGACTATCATCATAATGCTGATGGACTATTGGCATTATATTGTAGGACTGTCAGCATCATACTGTAGGTACTGTCAATATAATGGTGTAGGACTATCAGCATTATGCTGTAGGTACTATCGGCAACATACTGTAGGTGCTATCCGCATTATACTGTAAGTACTATCCGCAACCCGGTGCAGGTACTATCCTAAACATGCACATAGTACTATGCATAACAGACAATTTATCCGGCAATTCTTGTCTTTCCAGCACGACCCGTATCCTTGATTGCCGGCAGGCATTATTTGCTTTTCAGATAAAACAATATTTTATAATTTTTCTTAGTTTTTTATTTAGATTCGGTGCCTTTTTTAATTTTTTTTTAAATAATATATATGGTGCTTGTTTTACGCAGGCTCCCTATTTTTATTTTCAAAGAGGACTAAAGTATGAACGGTTTAAAACCAATTGAAGAACTTGAGCTTGCAGATGACTATATGTTCATGGCTGTGATGAGAGATGAGGAAATCTGCAAGGAGCTTTTGGAACGATTGCTTAAAATCAAAATCGAGAAAGTAGAATATCCCGAGTTACAAAGTTTTGCTTAAGTTTACATGCGCCGTCCATGGCTTTATGTTACTGTAAGACTTTTTACTACTGGAGTGTTCTAGTTTTGCGTATGCAAAACTAGCGGCAAAAGTTATTTGAACCGAATATAACTAAACAGCAATGCTTTTGCCGATGATTGACGCTGACAACCTTATGCGTGGGCAGGATTACATTGAGCTTAAAGAAAGCTTCGTAATATTTATTACGACTTTTGACCCTTTCGGTTATGAAATGCCAATTTACACCTTCAAGAATATCTGTAAAGAAAACACGGAAATAACTTTAAAAGACGAAACTTCAAAAATATTCTTTAACGCAACAGCCTATAAAAAAGAAACAGATATTGCTATTAGAAAGTTTATGAGTTATCTTTTAAATAAGGAGCCTACAGATGACTTTACAAGAAAGCTAGACGGTCTTGTAAATACCATAAAAAGCAATAAGCAGTTCATAAAGGGGTATGACAATATGGGTGCAGTTTGGTATATGGACGCAAAAAGAGAAGGCAAATTGGAAGGCATTGCCATAGGTGAAAAGCGTGGTATTTCTATCGGAAGCAAGCTCGAAAAAGTTTCTTCTGCAAAAAAATTCCTATCCATGGGTTTATCAATGGAACAGGTAGCGCAGGGAACAAGTCTGTCCTTGGCAGAAGTTCAGAAACTTGCTAGAGGGGAAAGCATTTGATTTCCTAGATGCCCACAAAAAGTGCTTGTCTCTATAGAAGCCGATACCTTTTATAACTTTTTGCGCAAGAATTGCCTTAGCAATTCTTGTATAGGCGGTATAGTCCTATTTGCCATTCCGGAATTACAGACTTCCTGGATAACATTCTTTCCATTCATCCATATTTCTGGATAAGCTCTTTAAAATAAAAATATTCTTCCGTCAGGATTCGAACCCGAACCAAAAGCACCAAAAGCTTTTGTGCTACCATTACACCACAGAAGAATGATTCAAAAAAATGAATGGAAGGATTATATCAGATTTTTTTTGTCTTGTCTTGCAGTTTTGAATTTACTTGCCAAATCAGTAAAAAAATCGGGCTAAAGATATTTTTCTGAATTCAATAATTTTAACTTCATTCTTTAATTTTCAAAGCAGTATTTTTTTTAATCTAACTTTTTTATATACTTCCTTTCATGGACCTTACTTACAGAAAAGCAGAAAAAAATGATTTGCCTAGGATAATGGAAATTATTCACGATGCACAGGCAGTTTTAAAAGCCGACGGAATTGATCAGTGGCAGGATGGATCCCCTAATCCTGAAGTAATTCAGCAGGACATGGAATTCCGCTCTGCTTTTGTAATAATTGCAGATAATGCCGTAGAAGGATTTTTTGTAGTTTCCTTTGAGCCGGAAGAAGACTATAAAAATCCTGCCAAAGGAAAATTTAAATTCAACCTGCCTTATGCCACAATACACCGCACTGCAATTTCTAAGAACTGCAAGGGCAAGGGAATTTCTCACTTTATGTTTGAATCAGCTTTTGCAGAAATCAAAGAGGCGGGCCTTAACTTTGCAAGGATTGACACTCACCTTGAAAACAAAAGAATGCGCCACATCATGATGCGCGAAGGTTTTGAAGAAAGTGCAGTAATTGTTTTAAGTTCCAGCGGACAGGAAAGAATAGCGGCAGAAAAACAGCTTTAACATCCCTTTTATTGTTTTTCTTACTTTTGATATAATCCCTTCGATATGAAAAAGCTCTTTTTAGATTCACGTGTTATGGATAAAAGGGCGCGTGAAGATTTTAACCTTACAGAAGATCTGATGATGGAAAATGCGGCGGCTGCCTTAGAAAATGCCGTGCTGCCCTATGTTTTCCATGAAAGCGGCCGATACATAGACCGCCCCCATGTCTTGATTTTATGCGGCAGCGGAAACAACGGAGCAGACGGTTATGCCCTTGCACGCCGCTTAGTCTGCCATGAATTTACGGTTACCTGCTGCATTGTTGACGAACCAAAGTCTGAACTTTGCATCCTGCAGAAAAACCGCGCACAGAAGGCAGGCGTATTTTTCATTGATTTTTATTCCCTTGATGATTTTATAGAACAAAAGAGTTTTGACCTTACGGTTGCCGTTGACTGCATTTTCGGTTCAGGGTTTCATCAGCCCTTAAGCCCAAATGCAGAAGCAGTTTTGCTTTCTGTTTCAAAAATTCAATGCCGTAAGATTTCCTGCGATGTTCCCACCGGCCTTGATGCTCTTGGCAACGGAAAAACAATTTTTAAAGCCGATGAAACCGTTACCATAGGGTCTTTAAAGTTTGCACTTTTCAGTGACAAGGCAAAGGATTTTACAGGCAAAATCACTCTGGCAAACCTTGGCATTTCACAGACTAATTTTGAGCATGAAGGAAAATTCATTCCTGATGCCTGTTTACTAGAAAAATCAGAAATGATTCTGCCATGGCGCAATAAAAACAATGTGCACAAAGGAACTTTTGGCCATGCAGTAATTGCAGCAGGGGAAAAATCCGGTGCGGCAAACATTGCTGCAATGGCTGCCTTTAATTTTGGTGCAGGCCTTGTTTCCCTCTGCGGAACAGAAAGTTCTTCCTGCATAAGCATTATGACGTGCAATGAACTTCCGGAAAACACAAGCGCATTGCTTTTAGGCAGCGGCTTTGGACGCAAAAATCCCGATGCACAAAAATATCTTGCTTACCTTTGTGAACATAAAGACATTCCTTTTGTTCTGGATGCAGATATTTTCTATTATGATGAAATAAAAACTTTTCTTGTTACAAACTGTTCAGATGAAAAAAACTGCCGGTGTATTTTAACTCCCCATCTAAAGGAATTTTCTGTTCTTCTTGCCAAGTGCAGCCTTGGGAATTTTACTACAGAAGAAGTTATGGAAAACCGCCTTGAACTTGCAAAAAAGTTTACGGAACTTTACAAGGGATGTGTCTTAGTTTTAAAAGGTGCCGTTACTTTAATTGCCACATGGTCCGCAAAAGAAAACCGTGCTGCTGTTTATTTAAATCCATACGGAACCAATTGCCTTGCTAAAGGCGGCAGCGGTGATGTTCTTGCAGGACTTTGCCTTAGCCTTCTTGCCCAAAAATACAATGCCATAAATGCAGCCGTAAGTGCAGGCCTTGCACACAGTTTTGCATCACAAAAATATGAGGGAAGTTTTGCCCTTACACCAGAAAAAATAATTGAAGAAATTGAATTTATAAAATAAGGAAATATAAAAATGAAATACGTCAATCAGTTTTGCATTATCCTTGCATTTTCATTTGCAGGGGAAATTTTAAATTGCCTTATTCCGCTGCCAGTGCCGGCAAGCATCTATGGACTTTTGCTCATGTTCCTGGCTTTGGAATTTAAAATTATAAAGGTTCATCATGTAAAGGAAGTTTCAAGCTTTCTCCTTGGCATTATGTCAATCTTTTTTGTTCCGTCAAGCGTGGGCTTTATAAACGCACTTCCGCTGATGAAAAAATACGGACTGCAGTTTTTTTTAATTGCCATAGTTTCAACCGTTATGGTTTTTGCAATTACGGGTCAGGTTACGCAAATACTGATGAAAATTAAAAACAGAAAAAATACATCCAAAGGAGAATAAAATGAAAGACTTATTTTTTAACTCTGCACTTTTCGGCGTTACCATTACCCTTTCTACTTATATTTTTGGCGGCGTCCTTTATAAAAAAACACGTTTCTTTTTGTTCAGCCCGCTCCTTGTTTCTGTAACCGTCTGCATTTTAACTTTGCTTCTGTTTAAAATTCCATATGAAAATTACATGCTTGGCGGAAGCTGGATTCATTTTTTGCTTACGCCGTCTACTGTCTGTCTTGCAGTTCCACTTTATGAACAGTTTGAAAAGCTTAAGAAAAACTGGTATGCAATTTTAGGCGGAATTACGTGCGGTGTTCTTTCTAACCTTGCATTTATTTTTGCCATGTGCATTTTGTTTAAGATCGGACACAACGAGTATGTTTCTCTTTTGCCAAAGTCAATTACTACTGCAATTGCCCTTGCCCTTACAGATGAATTCCACGGTTTTGTTCCAATCACGGTAATGATGGTTATTATAACGGGGAACCTTGGAAATCTTTTTGCACCCCAGTTCTGCAAAATCTTCCATATAAAAGACCCTGTTGCCCGCGGTGTTGCCATAGGAACTTCCAGCCATGCACTTGGAACGGCAAAGGCCATTGAAATGGGGGAAATTGAAGGTGCCATGAGCGGGCTTTCCATTGCGGTTACGGGTTTGCTTACTGTTGTTTTTGCGTCAATTTTTGCACCGTTAATTTAATTTCCCTTGTGTTTTTTAGATTATTGTGTATAATTGCAAAGATAATAAATGTTGGAATTCCAACGGATAAGAATTCATGGAAAATATTGAGTTGCTCCGGGCTTTGTTTCTTTTTAAGGGACTTAAAGACAGGCAGATTGAAAATGCGCTGAAAAAGCTTAATTCATCTGAAAAGGACTACAGGAAAAATTCTCTTCTTATTAAGAAAGGTCAGAAAACAACATGCACAGGCCTTTTGCTTGATGGCTGTGCAACTGTATTCCATGAAGACATCTGGGGAAACAAAACTACAGTATGCCAGATTAAAGCAGGCCAGACTTTCGGGGAACCCTATTCCGCTTCTGATTTACCTTCAAATATTTATGTTCGCTCCGATGTTGCCTGTAAAGTTCTGTGGCTTAATATTTCTAAAATAAACTTTGCAGGCAATGATTCTGTCCTATTGATGATTGCATCAAATCTTTTGCAGGAAATGGCATTTAAGCTTTTACAGCGCAATAATCAGCTTATGCACATTTCAAAAAAGACAACAAAAGAAAAAATCATGTCCTACCTTTCTTTACAGGCAGAAGAAAATAAATCTAAGGATTTTGTAATTCCCCTCAACAGGCAGCAGCTGGCAGATTATCTTTTTGTTGAACGCAGTGCCATGGCAGCGGAACTTTCAGCTTTAAAAGCCGATGGCAAGATTAAGACTAGAAAAAATCATTTTACCCTTTATCCGTGATTTATATTTAAATAGACTTATAAAAAATAAAACGCCTCCCGGCATAAAAATTAACTTCCAAAATTTACATTGACAAAGTATTGTTTCATGCCGAAAATTTAGGCATGAATATGATTGGAACATTTTGGTCACTAATTCCACCTGTAGTTGCCATTACACTGGCATTGATAACAAAGGAAGTTTATTCTTCCCTTTTTATCGGAATTCTTATTGGTGGACTTTTTTATTCCGGTTTCTCTTTTACGGGAACTATTACACACATCTTTCAGGACGGCGTAGTAAAATCCCTTTCTGACAGCTACAACGTCGGCATTCTTGTTTTCCTTGTTGTCCTTGGAACTATGGTTGCCCTTATGAACAAGGCAGGCGGTTCTGCAGCATTTGGTAAATGGGCAAAAGAACACATTAAAACAAAAATCGGTGCACAGGTTGCAACAGTTGTTCTTGGAATTCTGATTTTCATAGACGACTATTTTAACTGCCTTACTGTAGGTTCAGTCATGAGGCCTATTACAGACCGCTACGGCGTACGCAGGGAAAAACTTGCATACCTTATTGATTCAACTGCAGCACCAATCTGCATCATTGCACCGGTTTCTTCATGGGCAGCAGCCGTTACAGGCTTTGTAGAAGGAGAAGACGGATTCAATCTTTTCTTAAGGGCAATTCCATATAATTTCTATGCCTTGTTTACAATCGTTGCCATGTTCTCTTTGATTCTTTCTGATTTAAGCTTCGGACCAATGAAAAAATTTGAAGATGAAAAAATCAACTACGCAGAAGAAGAAGACAAGACAATTGAAACTAAGGGAACAGTTTTTGACCTTGTTTTCCCGATTGCAACTTTAATCATCCTTTGCGTAATCGGCATGATTTATTCAGGCGGATTCTTTGCATCAGGAGAAGACAAAAAAGGTTTTGTAGAAGCTTTCTCTGCATCTGATGCTTCAGTCGGACTTATGCTTGGTTCAATAGGCGCACTTATCGTGACTATCATTACATACCTTATCCGTAGGGTTTTGAAGTTTGAAAAAATCATGGCCTGCCTGCCGGAAGGCTTTAAAGCAATGGTTCCTGCAATTCTTATTTTAACTTTAGCATGGACACTTAAAGGAATGACAGACAGCCTTGGTGCAAAAGAATTTGTTGCAGGCATTGTTCAAAGCGGTGCCGGCAGCTTTATGAGCCTGCTTCCTGCACTTGTTTTTGTAATTGCAATTTTCCTTGCTTTTGCCACAGGAACTTCATGGGGAACATTCGGAATTTTAATTCCAATAGTAGTTGCTATATTCAGCAATACAGACCCTGAGCTTATGATAATTTCAATTTCTGCATGTATGGCAGGTGCTGTCTGCGGCGATCACTGTTCACCAATTTCTGATACAACAATTATGTCCAGTGCAGGTGCCCAGTGTGTTCACCTTGACCACGTTTCAACACAGATTCCTTATGCCATGTGCGTTGCAGGAATTTCTTTTGTAACTTACATCATTGCAGGATTTGTAAAAAATCCGTTTGTTCCTTTTATAATCGGAACAGCAGCAATCATCGGCGGAGTAATTTTCCTTAAGAAACGCCAGGCTGTGGCTAAATAATAATAAAAAAATCATCAAAGGACTGTCTAATTAGAAGTTATTCTTTTAAGACAGTCTTTTTTTACTGTTTTTATTGTCTGCTTTTTATTGTATAATGATTCCAAAATTATACATAAAGTCGGGATATAAAAAATGACACCACAGGAAACTTTAAAAAAAGCACGCAAAATCGTAATTAAAATAGGCAGCAACACTCTTGCAAAAAAAGACGGCACAATCAATGTTGAATTTATGGAAAACTTTGCAACAGAATGTGCAGACCTTGCAGCCCAGGGCAAGCAGCTCATAATCGTTTCATCCGGAGCACAGGTTGCAGGCCTTTCAACAATTGAAGGCTGGGCCCACAAAGGAGACATTCACTACAGGCAGGCACTGGCAGCCATCGGTCAGGTTGAACTTATGCACAAGTGGCGCGATGCCTTTAAAAAAGTGCAGATTCACGTTGCTCAGCTTTTGCTTACCAAAGACGACTTTGAAGACAAGCACAGGACTTTAAATATCCGCAACACCATGTTCACCCTTGTAGACGAAAACGTAATTCCCATTATCAACGAAAACGACAGCATTGCAACAGATGAATTTTTTATCGGAGACAACGACAACTTAAGTGCACTTACGGCAAACCTGTGGAGTGCAGACCTTTTGATTCTGTTCAGCGACATAGACGGAATTTATACAGACAACCCGAAAACAAATCCTGATGCAAAACTCGTAGAAATTGTTGACGACATAGACAAGCTTAAAAAGTCCATTACCATGGGTTCAACAAATTCTTTTGGCACAGGGGGAATTGCAACAAAAATAGAAGCTGCAGTAAAAACAACAAAATGCGGCATTCCAATGATTCTTGCCAACGGCGGAAAAGAAAAGGCACTTACCCATCTTGCAGACGGAAGCCAGAAAGCAACGGTTTTTACAGCTGACGAAAAAGCACTGTTCCGTGCAATTATGGGTTCGTGATTTTAGTTTTTAATTCAATATAAAAAAGGAAATTCAACTATGACAAATTTTGGTTTTATAGGAATGGGCAACATGGCTCAGGCAATGGCAAAGGGTTTCATTCAGTCCGGAAAAGTAAAGGCAGAAAATATTTTTGCATTTGCACCTAATCAGGAAAAATTAAAAAAGAATGGGGAACTAATCGGCTTTACGCCATGCACCAGCCTTGCAGAACTTGCATCAAAATGCGATACCCTTATTGCAGCATGCAAGCCGTATCAGCTTGAATCTGTTTTAAAAGAACTTGGAACATCCTTAAAAAACAAAGTTTTACTTTCCGTTGCAGCAGGCTGGATTTTTGATAAATTCAACAACATGCTGAACCCTGCAATTGATTCCTATAATACAAGAATCCAGTGCATTATGCCAAACACACCGGCAATGGTTGGCCAGGGAGTTATGCTTTTTGAAAAGACAAATTCTTTAACCCCGGAAGAACTTAACCAGGCAGTTGAACTTTTTAAATCCCTTGGCATTGTAGAATTTCTTGATACTTCCTTAATGGGAATCGGCGGTGCAATAAGCGGCTGCGGTCCTGCCTTTATGGATTTAATCATGGAAGCCTATGCCGATGCTGCAGTTAAATATGGAATTGCCCGTGATACAGCCTACCGCCTTGTAAGTCAGACCATGGCAGGCAGTGCAGTCCTTCAGCAGAAAACAGGAAGCCACCCTGGTGTTTTAAAAGACGCAGTATGTTCCCCAAATGGAACAACGATCCGCGGCGTAGATGCCCTAGAAAAAGCCGGCTTAAGAGGCGCACTTATTTCCAGCATCGATGCAATTATGAACAAAAGATAAACATAATATAAAAAAGCCCGCATCTTACTGCGGGCTTTTTGCTTTCAGGCAACTAATCTTTTATTTAATACGCTGCTGAATGTAGTTATAAAGCAGCTGTGTTGTTCCTTCAATTCCAAGTTTTGAAGAATTAACGCAAATATCGTATGCCTTTCTGTCTCCCCACTTTCCTTCCTTGCAGAAGTAATCATGGTAAGCAGCACGTTTTCTATTGTGCTGTTCAATTTTCTTTATGGCAGCCTTGCGGTCAAGTCCTTCATGGCGGCTGATAATGCGTTCAATTTTTGCTTCTGTATCTGCATAAATAAAAATTGAAATAAAGTTATCCATTCCGCTGAAAACATGATCTGCACAGCGTCCTACAATTACAAAAGAATCCCCGTCTGCAGCCTTAGACTTTAAAAGGGCAAACTGAAGTTCTGCAATATTTTCTTCCGGTGAATTTGAATAGCCTCGGACAGTCCTTGAAAAAAGCTTGAGCTTTGGCTTTTCGTCATATTGCTTTAAATTGTTTGTATCAACATTTTTTATGCCGGCAATTTCATCTAGAAGATTTCTGTCAAACACTTCAATGCCAAGTCTTTCTGCAAGCTGCTTTGCAACAATGTGGCCTGCACTTCCGTATTCACGACCGATTGAAATTATAATCTGCTTATCCATAAATCAGCTCCCGTTTTTCTACAGATACCTTGCAAAAATTACCAGTGTAGTAATAATCATGACAATTACAGTTGCAGGAACGGCTGTCTTGCAGTATGCACCCCAGCTAACAGGATGACCTGCTTTTGCC
>JALELH010000082.1 GCA_022768865.1 Spirochaetia bacterium | reverse complement strand
AAGGAGAAGTTTGTGCTTCAACAACAAACAGAAACTTTAACGGACGAATGGGCAAAGGCGGAATGGTTCACCTTATGAGCCCTGCTACGGCAGCCGCTACAGCCATTGCCGGAACTATCGTAAATTCTGAGCTTTACAAAGGCTGATTTGCTAACCTATAATTTTTGTTAAAAATTCAAGATTTTAGTAACATTTTTATTAAAATTAGTTTATATTATATAATGCCTTTCTTGTGATTGGCTTTATAATAAATTAAGGGGACTATTATGAAACAGTTTGGTGGTCAGGTTTTATTTTTGGATCGCAGTGATATTAATACTGACGAAATTATTCCGGCAAAGTACCTGACAGAAAATACAAAACAGGCTCTTCAGCCGTATCTTCTTGAAGATCTTAAGCTTGAAGGATTCAATCCAAAGCGTGACATTGCAGGCAAAAAAGTCATCATTACACGTGAAAACTTTGGCTGCGGTTCAAGCCGTGAACATGCACCTTGGGCTCTTGAAGTAAACGGAATCTACGTTGTCATTGCACAGAACTTTGCACGCATTTTCCGCCAGAATATGTATAACTGCGGTCTTTTAGCCCTTGATATGAACAAAAAAGACATTGACGACATGTTCCATACTTTTGCAGACAAAGACACAGAATGCAAGATTGAACAGAAAGAAGACGGAACCTGGAAAGTAAAGCTTATTGCAGGTTCTCTTTCTAAAAGCTATGTATTTAAGCTTGAAGGATTTGAAAAGGCACTCATCGAAAATGAAGGCTGGATCGGATACGCAGACAAAAAATACTAGGCAAATAACTTAACAAAAAAAAGGCCTGCTGATTTTCATTTCTATGAATTTCCGCAGGCTTTTTTTATTGTAGGCGGTTATCAATAGTATTATAATAAAAGTATGAATTAAATATTATAAAACCCCTATTTATCCCTAATTTTTATAAAAATATTGACATTTATTATTTTTAGGTTTAACTTCTTCTTAAACAATTTTAATGCCCTATGGAGTTTTATATGATTAAAAGATATGTTTTCGGGAATCCTTTTGATACGCAGGCAATCCTTACAAAGATTGAATCTGAAAAAAAAGAACTGCCATTCTTTAATAAAAGCGGAAATACCTTTACTTACGCAATGGACAAAAACGACATTATCTGGGGACTTGGAGAAAATGTCCGCGGAATGAACAAAAGAGGACATACCTATGTAAGCTGGTGTTCCGATGAATTTGAACATTCCGAAGAAAAGAAAAGCCTTTATGGTGCCCATAACTTCTTTGTAATTGACGGAAAAATAAAACTTGGCATTTTTGTAGACTGCCCTGGCCGCGTAACTTTTGACATTGGCGAAAGCGATTACGATACCATAAAAATAACCATAGAAAACAAGGATTATGAAATTTACACAGTTGAAGAAAAATCAGTTCTTGCAATTATAAAGGAATTCAGAAAAATAATTGGAGAAAGCTATATCCCTCCCAAATGGGCTTTTGGCATCGGTCAATCTCGCTGGGGCTACGGAAGTGAAAAAGACCTTCTAAAAGTTCAGGAAGGTTACAGAAAAAACAATCTTCCTGTAGACATGATTTACCTTGACATTGACTACATGAATAACTTTAAGGACTTTACAGTAGACCCTGAAAAATACAGCGACTTTAAGGCAACCATTGCTAAACTTAAATCAGACAAAATCCGCGTAATTCCCATTATTGATGCAGGCGTAAAAGTAGAAGACGGTTACGATGTTTATGATGAAGGAATTAAAAACGGATATTTCTGCAAAGACAAGGACGGAAAGGAATTCATTGTAGGCGTATGGCCTGGAAGAAGCGTGCTGCCTGACTTCCTGAACAAAGATGCTGCAAAATGGTTTGGTCAGAAATACAAAACCTTAACGGATATGTGCATAGAAGTTTTCTGGAATGACATGAATGAACATGCCCTTTTCTACTCTGAAAAAAACAAGCAGAAGGTTTTTGAACACCTTGCAGAATACAAAGACACAAACGTGGGCTTATATGCCAACTTTGCAATGAAGGATGCCGTCAACTTTATGGCAAATAATCTGGAAGATTACAAAAGCTTTTACCACAATACAGAAAAAGGAAAAGTATGCCATGCAGATGTTCATAACCTTTACGGCTACAAAATGACGGAATCTGCATCAAATGCACTGGAAGAAATTCTGGGCAAAGAAAAGTATCTTTTATTTTCACGTGCATCTTACATCGGCATGCACAGGGGGTCCGGCATCTGGATGGGAGACAATAAGTCATGGTGGTCTCATATCCTGCTGAACTTAAAGATGATTCCATCCCTTAATATGTGCGGTTTTATTTTTACAGGTGCAGACTTAGGCGGATTTGGCAGCGACACAACTGAAGATCTGCTTTTGCGCTGGTATGCCCTTGGAATCTTTTTGCCACTATTCAGAAACCACAGCTGCCTTGGTTCCAGAGAACAGGAACCATATCAGTTTAAGTCAGTGGAAAAATTCCGCGGAATACTTAACCTGCGTTACCGCCTTATTCCTTACCTTTATAATACATTTATTGATTCCGTAAAAAACAATGAAATGTATGGAAGTCCTCTTGGCTTTGTATGGCAGGACGATGAAGATGCAAAAAGATGTGAAGACCAGCTTTTAATCGGAGATTCCATCATGATTGCACCAGTATACGAACAGAATGCAACAGGCCGCCATGTTTACCTGCCGGAAGAAATGAAGCTAATCCGCTTTAAGGGAACTGAAATTGCGGAAGAAAAAATCATGGAAAAAGGCCACGGATACATTCATGTTGCCCTTGATGAAGTGTGCATTTTCCTGCGTAAAAATAAAAAGCTGCCTCTTGCAAAAGAAGCAGCTTCTATAGAAGACGTAGACTTTGATGATTTGACCTACATAGAATATTAAAGTTCTACAAAACCACGCACGGCAAGTTCACTGATGATTTTATTTACAATTTCATCAGGAGTTGCCGTTGCATCGATTACTAAATCAACAAAGGAATAGTCGTTGTTATCAATGTCATAAAGCTTTTTATAACGGCGGCTGTCTTCACTGTCCCTCATGGCAGTAAAACTTTTTATCTGTTCAATATCACCGCCTTCACGGTTAAAGATTCTTTTAGCGCGGATTTCATCATCAAGCTTAAGATAAACTTTCAGGTCAGCTTCCTTCAGCATCCAGACGGCAAGGCGGCTTCCTAAAACGCATGACTGGGCACGGGCCATTTCAACCTGCCTTGTATCAACGGCAATGTCGTAGCTGTCATCAGTTTTGGCATTTTCAATTACCTGAGCAAGAGTCATTCCTTTTTCTGCAGCAAGCTGGCGGAATGTAAAATTAATTAATTTTACTCCGAGTTTTTCAGAAAGCAATGTACTTACAGTTGTATTTCCGCAGCCAGATTTTCCTGATATGGCAACACGGACTTCTTTTAATAATTTCATATTATCTCCTCATAAATAAAACAAAACATATTTATTCAACATTCTTGGACTGCTCGCGGATGTTTTCAAGGGCATCTTTGGCAGCTATTACTTTTGCGCCTACTTCAGTAAACTGATTTTTGCTTCCGATGGTATTGATTTCACGGTTTGCTTCCTGGCAGATAAAGTCAAGTTTTTTACCCGGCACAGGATTGTTTTCAATTTCATCTTTCATTGCCTTTAAATGACTGTGCAGGCGGATTATTTCTTCGTTAATTGTATATTTTACAAGCATTGCTGCAGTTTCCGTCATGATGCGATTTTCATCAACCTTGTCTGCAAGAAGTTCTGTAAATTTAGAATAGAGCTGCTCGCGGAACTTCTGTTCCATTTTCGGCTGCCATTCCCTAAAGAAATTTGCACAACCTTCAAGAACAAAAACCTTTTCAAGAAGATCTGTTTTTAAATTTTCACCTTCCCTTTTTCTGTCCTGAACAAACTGGGCAAAAACTTCATTAAATACAACTTCAATTTTTTTCCAGTATTCTTCTGCATCATATTCATGAGTAATATTCAAAACTCCTTCCTGATTTATAATCAGAGAAAGAGGAACATCTGCTTCTGTTTTCCCCAGTGCCTTAGCAACGGAAAGGATTGCATCGCTATACATTCTGGCAGCAGCTGTATCAACCGAAACCGTTGAGTTGCAGTTATTATCCTTTACGCGGATTGTAAGGTCAATTTTACCACGGACAATTTTTTCCGTAACAAGTTTTCTGATTCTTGCTTCAAGAGGATTTAAAAAAGACGGCAGGTAAATTGAAAGATCAAGGAAACGTGAATTAACGGATTTTATTTCAACGCTGATTTGAGTATTTTCAATTACTTCTTCTTTAAAACCATAGCCTGTCATGCTGTTCATAATTAATTTCCTATAAATAAATTTCGTTGTATTGTATCATAAATTGCAATATTATGTTTATATGAAATTTATAAAGGGTTTTATTTTTACTGTTTTTTTTGCATCGTTTTTATTCAGCTGTTCAAAAACTGAAAAAATCACTTATAACCAGGAAAATGATTTTCTAATAGAAGAAATATCACCAACCTTTATTCCAAGAGATTCTAAAATCAAAATAAGATTTACAAAAGAAACTTTATGCACACCGGAAGATGCCATGTCTTTTTCTCCGGAACAAAAAGGAACATGGTCAGTCTCTGAAGATAAAAAAACTTTTACATTTACGCCACAGAAATTCTATAAACAGAATTCAGAATTTTCTTTAGTTGCAGACTGCAATAAGCTTTTCGGCGGAACAGAAAAAGGAAAATATGTTCACCCCTTTGTAGCAGACAAAGGCTGGTATAAAATAAGTTTTGAAGAAATGGAACTTGATGAAGACACAAACCTTTTTTCTTTAAAAGGTAATGTTGCAACAGACATTCCGGTTCCATTAAATAAAGTTAAAAAAATAATAAAAACCAGTAGTTCAGGCACAAAAAGAAAAATACAATGGGAAGATAACGGCACAGTTTCCACAAGCTTTAACTTTACAATCGGCGAAATAAAATGTTATTCCAAAGCAAACAGCCTTACAATCAGCTGGAAAGGAAGAGCCATTGGGTTTTCTAAAAAGATGGATAAAAACCTATGCGGCTCAAAGACATTTAAAATACCGTCAGATTCCATTCTTGATGTAATAGACATTAACACTTCAAGAAAAAATTCCATCAGCATAAGCTTTTCTAAAATCCTTGATAAAGCACAGAACCTTACAGGCTTTGTAAAGGCTTACGGTAAAGACGGAAATGTAATTCCCTTTACAAACGCTTCTGTCAGGAACAATATTCTTACAGTTTTCAGCGATACTAACTTTTCAGATATAGGTTCGGTTGAAATTCTTGAAGGTATAAAATCTATCGATGGGTTTCATCTTGGGAATTCTTCTACAATTTTCCTTAGTGACACTTATGAAATTCCGGAAGTACGTTTTACATCATCAGGCGTAATTCTTCCGACAACACAGGGCTCAAAAGTAATTATAGAAACAAAGAACCTTACGGGACTTTTACTGCAGGTTTACGCAATACCAGAGCGGACCATGTATCAGTTTCTGCAGGATAACGAACTTTCAGAAAAGTCAAACCTTTACAGAGTCGGTGAACCTGTTTTTGAAAAGCATGTAAACATGAACTGGGATGATTCCATGCTGAACAGATTCATTCCACGCGGAATTGACATCAGTGAACTTACAAAAAAACACGACTATGGCATGTATCAGATAAGGGTTTCATTCCGCAAGAAAGACATTAAATATGTATGTTCAAAAGGCCACAAAGATTTCAGCTACCTGCCTTTCCCGGAAGACAAAATTGCAGAAGACACAAAATACAAAGAAGAAAAGCTATGGAATTTTGCCAATGACCTGGACTATAAAGACAGAAGAACATTCTGGGACTTCAACGAAGATCCGTGCCACCCTGCCTTCTATCTTGAAAACTATCATCCGGAAATTACTGCAAAGGAAAACATAATAATAAGCGACATTGCCCTTTCTGCAAAAAAAGACAACGACGGAAAACTTTATATAGCAGCTGCAAATTTAAAAGATACACAGCCTGTAAAAAACTCTTTCATTGAACTTTATAACTATATCGGCAAAAAAATTGCAGAAGGCAAAACCGACAGCAACGGCATAATAGTTTTTGATTACAATGACCAGATTGAATACATTACGGCAACTTCAGGCAGTCAGACAACTTACCTAAAACTTTCTGCAGGAACAGAATTAAGCATCAGTCACTTTGAAACAGGCGGCGATATTTCTAAAGACGGAGCAAAAGGCTTTATCTATGGCGAACGCGGCGTATGGAGACCAGGGGACACAATGTATCTTACATTCCTGCTTCAGGACAAGGATAAAAAACTTCCTGATGACATTCCTGTAAATTTTGAACTTATTGACCCCCTTGGAAAAACAGTAGAAAAGAAAATACTAAAAGACCAGGTAAACGGATTCTATTCCTTTGAAACTACAACATCAGAAAAAGCACCCACGGGACTTTATACGGCAAAAGTTTCCATTGGCGGCAGCAGCTGGACAAAAGGCCTTAGGGTTGAATCCATTGTGCCAAACAAGCTGAGCGTTAAATTAACTTCTGCGTCAAGGATATTAACAGCCGGAAACAACAGCCTTAAGCTTGAAGGCTCATGGCTGCACGGAGCAAGTGCTGCAGGATACAAGGCTGATGTTGCAGTAAGCTTTTCTAAAGCAAAGCCAGATTTTAAAATATCCGAAGGTTATTCCTTTGAAAACCCGTTGAATAAAGTTACCTATAAAAGAGAAAACATTTTTGAAGGCAATCTTAATTCATCTTCCTTTGCAGATATAAATGCACGACTTGAATCAGATTCCAAGGCGCCGGGCTTTATGAATGCAAATTTTGTTTCAAGGATTTACGAACCTTCAGGAGCATTTTCTACTGAATATACAACCATGAAGTTCAGCCCTTACAGCCGCTATGTTGGAATTAAACTTCCAGACGGAGACACTGAGCGCAACATGCTTTTAAACGACAAAAAGCATACTGCACAGATTGTATGTTTTAATGCAGACGGAACTCCGGCAAATGAGGCAGAAGTAACATGTAAGGTTTACAAAGTTCAGTGGAAATGGTGGTGGGAAAAAGACGCCTACACAAACGCAGGCTTTGTAGAAGACGAATATTTTGATGAAGTTGAATCAAAAAACATTTCCATAAAAGACGGCAAAGGAACCTTTGACTTTGAAATTAAATATCCGTCATGGGGACGTTACCTTATTTTAGTTTCAGACAATGCAGGCGGACACAGTGCAGGAAAAATCACTTACATTGACTGGCCTGACTGGACAGGAAGAAGCAGCCAGGGCGCAAACGGAAGTTCTTCCATGGTTGCCCTTACGGCAGATAAAAAATCCTATTTGCCTGGGGAAACTGCTTCCGTTACATTCCCGTCATCAAAAAATTGCCGTGCCTTAATTACAATAGAAAAAAACGGCATTATAAAAAAACAGGAATGGATTGAAACAAAAGCAGAAACTACCGTTTACAAGTTTAACCTTACGGCAGACATGGCACCAAACATTTATGTCCATGTAACTTTAACACAGCCTCACCTTCAGACTGCAAACAGCCTGCCCATAAGGCTTTACGGCGTTGTGCCTGTTTATGTAGAAAACCCTGAATCAGTTCTTGAACCGGTAATTACAAATGCACAAAACTTTGAACCTGGCAGGGAAACCGTAATTTCCGTTTCCGAAAAAAACGGCAGGCCAATGACCTATACTTTAGCCATTGTTGATGAAGGCCTGCTAGGTCTTACATCATTCCATGCACAGAATCCTCATGATGAATTTTTCAAAAAAGAAGCATCACAGTTAAAGTCTTGGGATATTTATTCAGACGTTATAAATGCCTACACAGGAAACCTGGAAACACTTCTTGCCATTGGCGGCAGCGACGAAATCAATGCAGGAAGCAATGCAAAGATAAACAGATTTGCACCTGTAGTAAAATTCTTCGGGCCTTTCCAGCTTAAAGCAGGAGAAAAAAAATCCACTGCTTTTGTAATGCCGGCATACGTTGGTGCTGTGCGTGCTTTTGTAGTTGCAGGTTTTGATGGTGCTTACGGTGTTGCAGAAAAAACAACGGCCGTAAAATCCGATTTAATGATTCAAAGTTCTTTACCAAAAACACTAGGCACAAAAGAAGTAATTGATGTTCCTGTAACTGTATTCAACGGAACAGATAAAAAGGAAAATATTACAGTTGAACTGGTCACAAATGGAAAACTTGAATCTACAGAAAAAAAAGAAATAAGTCTTGAAGGAAACTCAGACGGCATTGTTTACTTCACGTTAAAAACAAAAGACGCCGGCAAACTGGAACTTAACTTTAAGGCAATTTCTTCCAGCAAAAAAACTGCACTGCAGTCTTATGATGTAAATGTAGTTTCAAGGGGAACTGCATTCACTTATACGGAAGACATAAAAATAAAAGCAGGTTCATCAGAAAGCATAACAGCAGAAAGTCCATTTGAAAATGGAACAAAAAAACTTACACTGACCATGTCTTCTGTTCCATCAATAAACCTTGAAAGCAGGCTGGATTATTTAATTTCCTACCCTCATGGCTGTATAGAACAGATTACTTCAGGTGCTTTCCCGCAGCTATACCTGGCAGACTTTATGAATCTTCCGGAAGATAAAATACAGGAAATCCAGAATAACGTTTCATACGTCCTAAAAAAATATCCAGCCTATCAGCTTGCAGCAGGAGCCTTTGCTTACTGGCAGGGAGACGGTTATGTAAATGAATGGGGAACATGCTACGCACTGCACTTTATGACGGAAGCACAACGCAAAGGATGGACTGTGCCGGAAAATGTTTATGCAGGTGCCTTAGACTATGTCTACGGAAAATCAGTTAACTGGACAAAATCAGAAAAAGCAAGTGAAGAACTTGAAGCATACAGGCTTTATGTTCTTGCTAATGCAGGCAAGGCAGATCTTGGCACAATGAACAGGCTTTCAGATTCAGAAGATTTAAATGACGCTTCTTTTGCTTTGCTTTCTTCTGCCTATTCAATTACTGGTAATAAAGAAAAAGGAGAAAAGCTTTTAAAGAAAGCTGTATCAGTTATTTCTTTCTTCAGGACTACAGGAAATATTTTTGCATCTTCCATAAGAGACGACTGCCTGAAACTTCTAGCAGCAGTTAATCTTGATGATTCCGTTTTGGTTTCCAAATATAGCAAAAAGGTAATTGCAAATCTTTCTTCTAAAGACTGGATGAGCACACAGGAAACAGCATGGGCATTGCTTTCTCTTTTTGCAAGCTACGGAAATCCGGATAAGGAAAACAAAAGCTATACAGCTTCCGTAAACGGAAAAGAAACAAAAGCAGAATTTACAAAGGCCTTTGACGTTATGAACCTTAAGGCTACAGAAACTGAAAAACAGAACGTCATTGTCACAAACACAGGAAGCAAAACCCTTTACGGAACCTTAACTTCAAGCGGCATTCTTAAACATGGCAGCGAAGTTGAAACTTCAAGTAAGATTTCACTTTCAGTAAATTATGCCGATGTAGAAGGCAACCCGATTATAGTAAATTCAATCCGCCACGGAGACAACTTTACAATGAAGGTTACTGTCAAAAACCTGACTGATACCAAGGTAGAAAACATTGCACTTACAATTCCTGTTCCTACAGGATGGGAATTCAGCAACGACAGAATTGACGGACAGCAAAACCCAACGGCAGCTTATTCTTACATGGACATTAAGGATGACAGGATTCTGGTTTACTTTGATTTAAAGGAAAATGATTCCATTAACCTTAACTTCAATGTAAACTGCGCCTATTCTGGTGCTTACTGGGTTCCGGCCGTAAGTGCAGAAGCCATGTATGACAATTCCATTAATGCAGTTTTGCGCGGAACCTATGCTGACACAAGAAAAGAAAAATAAATTCATAAGGGCAGTTTTTGTTCTTACACTGGCCTACACCTTTACGGCTGCCCTTGCACTTCATTTTTCGCCAAAGCAGTTTTCCTATTCCACTGTACTTTATGACAGGAACGGCCAGCTTTTGGGAGCCAGCACTTCCATAGACGGACAGTGGCATTTTGAAAGTTCCTGCGTTCCGCCGCAATTTGAAAAGTGCATCTTAACTTATGAAGATTCAAGATTTTACTTTCATTTTGGAGTGGACTTAATTTCCATTTTCAGAGCCGCAGTTCAGAACATAAAGTCCGGAAGAATTGTTTCAGGCGGCTCAACTTTAACAATGCAGGCTTCCCGCATACTTTTGGGCAATCAGAAAAGAACTTATGCACAAAAACTATACGAAGTTTTTGCAGCCCTTTGCCTGGAAATGAAGTATTCAAAAAAACAGATACTTTCAATCTATACATCTTCTGCTCCTTTTGGCGGTAACGTAATCGGGCTGGAAGCGGCAAGCTGGAGGTATTTTAAAAGGCCGTCTTCTTCCTTAAGCTGGGCAGAGTATGCAACACTTGCAGTTCTTCCCAACCAGCCTGCCCTTGTCCACCCGGGTAAAAATCAGGACATACTATTAAGCAAAAGAAACTTTCTTTTGCACAAACTATACCAGAAAAAAATAATTTCAGAAGAAACATACACACTTTCACTGCAGGAAGATTTACCATCAAAGCCGTACCCCCTGCCATCATTAGCACCCCACTACCTGGAAAAATTAAAGGCAGAAAACGCAAATACCGCTAAAACCATTTTTTATACAACCATAGACTATTCAATGCAGGAAAATGCCGTCAGGATTGTCCACAACTGGTCAGAAATCTTTAACCGTTCAGGAATCAAAAATGCAGCCGCAATTGTAATAGACACAAAAACAAAAGAACCCCTTGCATACGTGGGCAACGTAAACAGTTCCGTGAATATGGCAGACTCTTTACGAAGTTCAGGCAGCCTTTTAAAACCCTTTCTTTTTTGTTCCATGCTGGATGAAGGCAAGCTTCTGCCAGAACAATTAGTTTTTGACATTCCAACCCGTATAGGAAACTACAATCCTAAAAACAATATCAACACTTATGCCGGTGCCGTCAGGGCTTGTGATGCCTTAACAAGGTCACTGAATGTTCCGGCTGTAAGGGAACTAAGGGAATATGGAATTACGCCTTTTCTTGAAGTCCTGAAAAAATATGGAATTACAACTTTAGCTAAAGATGCAGACTATTACGGGCTTCCCCTGATTTTAGGCGGTGGCGAAATAAAGATGCAGGAAATTGCCGTTGCCTATGCAGACCTGATGAACAAGGCCTGCGGAAGTTCAACATCAGTTCCAGTAAGCCAGGGTGCAGCATGGATTACCTGCAATATTCTTGCAGAAGGCGTGCGGCCGGCAGACCTTGAAAACTGGCAGATATATTCGCGCAGAAAAAAAATTGCATGGAAAACAGGCACATCAAGCGGAAACCGTGATGCATGGTGCATAGGCACAACACCGGAATACACTGTAGCCGTATGGGTAGGAAACTCTTCCGGGGAAGGAAACAAAATGCTTACAAGTGCAAGGACTGCCGCTCCCCTTATGTTTGAAATCTTTTCAGTGCTGCCCAAAACCACCTGGCCTGCAAAACCAGAAACAGAATTAAAGGAAGTTAAAACCTGCAAGGAATCAGGCTATGCAGCAGGGCCTTATTGCAGTTCAGAAAAGAAAACATTAAAGAGCACCACAACCGCCCAGACAGAAATGTGCCCTTATTGCCACACCTATAATTTTACTCCGGACAAACTTTTCCGTACCAGCGTAGAAGACATGAAAAATCAATACAGGGGCCAGATGCCTGTACGGGAAAACAGATTTATCCTTCCGCCTTATGTGGAATACTGGTATAAAAAACAAAACCTGCAGTACAAGACTCTTGCACCCTTTGTTTCATGGCATAAGGCAGATTCAGAAAATAACATTCACATTGAATTCCCCCAGGAAAACTCTGAAATTATTGTGCCAATTGAACTGAACGGCAAAAAAGGCAGCGTTATTTTTGAAGCAGCAGTAAAAAACTCTGACACAACGCTTTACTGGGATTTAGACGGAACCTACCTTGGCATTACAGTAAACGAACATAAGCTGGCCTTAAGCCCGGAACCAGGCATGCATACATTAACCTTAACGGACACGACAGGTTCCATTCAAAAAAGAAGATTTAAAGTTCTTGCTGAATAGCTTTTCTTACATTAATATAAAATCATGAATTCAAACTCTAAAGCAAAGAAAATCATAGATGCAGTTTCAGGCATTTTTCTGCCTGTAATCAATCTTATTACAGCGGCAAGCATTATAAAAAGCATACTGATTCTTCTTGTTGCAGGCGGCCTGCTTTCCAAAGAAAACGGAATATACAGGATTTTTTATGCAGTATCAGACGGCGTTTTTTATTTTATGCCCTTCATGCTTGCCATAACTTCTGCAAAGCAATTTAAGGCAGACCCTTTTATTGCCATGATGATTCCTTTTGCATGCCTTTACCCTGCCGTAAGTGGGCTTCTTGAAAACGGAACTTCCTTCAGCCTTCTTTGCTTTACGGTACCGCCTGCAGTTTACCATTCAAGCGTTATTCCCGTTGTTCTTGCAGTTGCTTTCCTGCATTTTGTAGAACTTCCACTTGAAAAACTGCCTGCTGCAATCAAAGGCTTTTTAAAGCCCATTATTTCAATGATTATAGTCCTGCCCTTTACTTTTTTGATTTTTGGACCGGCGGGAACATACATCGGTGCAATACTTACAAAGGCATTTTTTGCAATCTACAGATTGAATCCGGTTGCGGCAGGTGCCTTTATGGGAACAATAATTCAGCCTTTAGTTGCCATCGGTGCCCACTGGGCAATTGTTCCTGTTGCACTTAACAACATTGCAGAAAACGGCTACGACATAATAATGCCTTTGCTTGCCGGTGCCGTTTATGGTCAGGCCGGTGCTGCACTTGCCTGCGCCATCAAGGAAACAACTGCAGAAAAGAAAACCCTTGCTTTCCAAAGTGCATTTACAGCCTGCCTTGGAGTTACGGAACCTGCCTTGTATACAGTCAACCTTCCAAAAGTAAAACCTTTGGTTTTTGGCTGCCTTGGCGGAACAATTGGCGGTGCTTTAACAGGCTATGCCGGAACAAGATGCATTTCCTTTGCCTTTCCAAGCATAATGACATCTGTTGCCTTTGCAGGCCAGGGCTTCGGTTTGTTTTTGCTTTCCATGCTTTTAGGCTTGATTACAGGGTTTTTG
>JALELH010000065.1 GCA_022768865.1 Spirochaetia bacterium | reverse complement strand
CTGTTCCTTTTGACTCTGTAATTGATTTTTCAAGAAATCAATTAATTCACTTCCTTCCATTTTCCCACCGGGGAAAATTCTATCACACTATTAAGATTTTAAACAGCCCTTTTTGTATTTTTTTTGTGCTGAATAGTTACTAAAACTTTAAGAAAAACAGATGCCTAACGGCAGAACCAGGGCGAAAGCAAATGTTTTCCAGAGGCCGGAACCTGCAATAACCTGGGCCGCAATAATTACCTTGCAATTCTTGTACAGGGTTGTTTTACAAATATTGCCTGCCCGGCCTGCGCTGCATAAAGGCGCTTAAATTCCCTGTGCCTGAACAACGGCTGCTTTCACACCGTATATGTACATATTTATAAACCGCATATGTGCATATGCAATAACCGCATATGTGCATATGCTATTCTGGTATATGGTTGCATACCAATTCGGTATATGGTCGTATACCGGTTAGCGGAAGCAGGCTGTCGCAGCAAGGTATAAACATTGTCCGCAATGCTGCGCAAATACAGTCCTGCACCCCGTTCCGCCTGCTAAGCACGACCCTGCGGGCATAAAAAAAGGGCTCCCCTAAGGGAGCCCTCTGGCTTAAGTTAAGCTAACTGGCAGTGCTGAATCAGCCCACTGTTACGTTTACTGTAACTTTTGTTTCGCCGGCATTAGCCTTAACAAGTGTTCCGACAGCCTTTCCGCCGTTTTTAACTGTTACTACTACATCACCGTCGTTCTTGTTGTTCTTAACGTTGATAATATATTCAACGCCGCGGAACTTACGTGTAATCTTTGCAGACTTAACGTGGTTTGGCAGGCGTGGTTCAACAATAAGGCCTTCATAGCTCGGGCGGATACCGCAAAGGTACTGGCTCAATGCTACAAAGTTCCATGCTGCTGTTCCCGTAAGCCATGAGTTCTTTGCTTCACCCTGGCGGCGTGCTTCCTTACCTGCAATCATCTGGCTGTATACATAAGGTTCAGTTCTGTGGATGTCAGAAATATCTTCAATGTATGCAGGTGCAATCTTGCGGTAGTGTTCAAAGGCATCCTGAGGACGTCCGTTTACAACTTCACCGATGATTACCCAAGGATTGTTGTGGCAGAAAATACCGCCGTTTTCCTTGTATCCAGGCGGATATGAAGAAACTTCACCCAGTTCTACATGATAGTCCTGGTATGCAGGCCAGTTGATGCAGATACCGTATTTGGAATCAAGGTATTTCTTTACGCTGTCAAGGGACTTTTCAGGGTACCCCTTGTCCTTGCCGATCTGTGCCATTGTTCCGAAGCCCTGGGATTCAATGAAGATCTTTCCGTCCTTGCATTCATGGGAACCGATTTTATTTCCGGCATCATCGTATGCACGTACATACCATTCTCCGTCCCATCCTGCCTTGCAGATGGCATCTTCCATCTTCTTGCTTGCCTTGCGTGCCTTGTCGGCTTCTTCCTTGTCGCCCATAAGTTCACACATTGCAACGTAGTCAGGAGTTACGTAAACAAACATTTCTGCAATCATTACTGATTCTGCATTCTTTCCTTCCTTGTTTGTACATGTCTGGAAAGAATCGTTAGGATTCATGGAGAAGCAGTTAAGGTTAAGGCAGTCGTTCCAGTCTGCACGGCCGATAAGAGGAAGTCCGTGAGGGCCCATGTGCTTTACGATGTAGTTGTATGAAAGCTTAAGGTGTTCATACATTGTTGCCTTGTTTGTTTCGCTGTTGTCAAAAGGAACCATTTCCTTAAGGAATGCCTTGTCTCCGGTTTCGCAGATGTAGCGTCCTACGCCAAGAACAAGCCAGAGCGGGTCATCGTTAAAGTTGGAACCGATGTCTGCGTTTCCGCGCTTTGTCAAAGGCTGGAACTGATGGTATGCAGAACCGTCAGGGAACTGTGTTGCTGCAACGTCAAAAAGGCGTTCGCGGATTCTCCTGTTAGGGAGCTGATGTGCTGCACCGAGCATGTCCTGGGATGTATCACGGAATCCCATTCCGCGGCCGATGCCTGATTCAAAGTATGATGCAGAACGTGCAAAGTTGTATGTAACTACACACTGATACTGGTTCCATACTGCCATGCGGTCAAGCTTTTCATCACCGGTCTTAAGTGTAAAGTGAGACATGATTTCGTCCCAGAACTTCTTAAGTTCCTTGAATGACTTTTCTACCTTTGCCTTAGAGTTGAACTTCTTCTGGATTTCAACTGCCTTTTCCTTGTTGATTACGCCGGAAGCAGTATTTGTGCGCAGAAGAGTCTTAGGAGCCTTTGCAGCCCACTTCTTGTCCTGAGGGTTATCTACATAGCCGAGGATAAAGATGATTGTCTTTTCTTCCCCTGCCTTAAGGGTTACGTTAACGCGGTGGGAAGCAATCGGTGACCATCCGTCTGCTACGGAATTCTTGCTTACACCCTTTACTACAGCTTCTGCCTTAGAAAGAGGATTGTAAAGGCCAAGGAAAGATTCCCTGTCTGTATCAAAGCCGTCGATCTTTTCGCTGCATGAATAGAATGTAAAGTGATTGCGGCGTTCGCGGTATTCTGTCTTGTGGTAAATTGTGCTTCCGTCAATTTCTACTTCTCCTGTAGAAAAGTTTCTCTGGAAGTTCTGGCAGTCATCTGATGCGTTGTAGAGACACCATTCAACAAAAGAAACAAGGGAAAGTTCCTTTGTAGCCTTGCCCACGTTCTTAAGTGTAATCATTTCTACTTCACAGTTTTCGCCGTTAGGAACCATGTAAAGAACATCTGCCTGAACGTCTTTCTTCTGTGAAGAAATCTTAGAATAGCCGAAACCATGACGGCATTCATACTTGTCCAGCGGAGTCTGACAAGGCTGCCAGCCCGGGTTCCAGATTGTTGAACCGTCTTTAATAAAGAAGTAGCGTCCGTTAGAATCGAGTGGAATGTCGTTGTAACGGTAGCGTGTAAGACGGCGGAGACGTGCGTCTGTGTAGAATGCATAACCACCTGCTGTGTTGGATAGCAAAGAAAAGAACTTTTCGTTGCCAAGGTAGTTAATCCATGGATAAGGTGTTTTTGGAGTTTCGATAACGTATTCTCTGTTTACGTCATCATAGTGACCGAATTTAGCCATAGCTTTTTCCTTCAATAAATTTTAATTTGAAAGAATTTTAACACGAGATATTATAAAAGTCAAAGAATATTCTATAGAAACTTGTTTTTTTTAAATTTCCCACGTATAATACTGGCTATGAAAAAAATTATCATTGCTTCATTGCTTGCCCTGTCACTCCTTATTCCGGTGGCAGCAGAAAAAGTAACCGTTGACTACAATAAGCTTGCTGAATCTGGAACAGAAACAGAAATTAAGGATGCAGCCAAGGCGGACCGCTTTTTCTATGTTAATTTATATAATGAAAACAAGGAATCTTTCCTTCACCTGTGCCTTAAAAACAAAAGGCCATATTCAATAATAAGAATGTGCATAGATTATGATTCTGACGTTAATGCAAAGACAAAGGACGGCCGTAATACCATTTCCTATGCTGCTGAATATTCTTCAGACCCGGAGACAATTAAAGTGCTTGTCAAGGCCAGTGCCATCTTCAAAAGAGGCAAGAGAAAGAGAATTCTTCAGGCCGATGAATATGGCAAAAACGCCTTCCACTATGCAAAGAAAAACCCTGCAAAGGAAGTTTATGCAAAGCTATGTGAATTTGCAGATGACCCTAACGTCTATGAAGATGATGCAGTTCCAGCTGATGCTCCGGCAGAAGATTCTGAAGCAAGGACTATGCAGGCAGAAACTTCCGCACCGGAAATTCCTGCACCTGCCGCAGAAGCTGAAGTTCCGGCTCCTGTTTCCCTTATTGCCGCAGAAGACAAGTCAGAAAATGCAGCAGAAGAACCGCAGGAAAATACAGAATCCCCTGCCGAACAGTCTGCAACAGATGAACTTTTATCCCGGGTAGAAGAACCGGACCTTAAAAAGCAGGAAGTTGAAACCTATGCAAGTGCCTTCCTTCTGGACTATGCAGAAGATCCAAAAGAAGAGCCTGAAAAAAAGCTTGCAAAAATAGAAAACCCTAATCTTGCAGACAAAAACGGAGTTACACTGCTCATGAAGGCTGCAAAGGCTGGCAACGACTGGGATGTGCGCACTCTCCTTGCAAGCGGTGCCGACGTAAACCTGAGGGATAAAGACGGCTGGACGGCCTTAATGTATGCAGCACGCTACCAGAACAACCTTAACATAATCAACATGCTTATAGAAAAAGGTGCCTATGTGCGAGTGCGAAATAAGTTCAACGCTACACCACTCCTTATGGCAGCCGACTATTCAAAGAATCCTGAAATTCTTTCCGTGCTTCTTAAAAACCGCACGGTTGCAGAAGACGAAGTTTTCCGTGCATTTATTTTCTGCATTACGGGCAAGACAAACACAAGCCACGTGCGTGCAGCAAAGGTAAAGATTTTCCTGGACATGGATGTTCCGCTCAACAGGCTGTGGAAGGGACAGACACCTTTAATGTATGCGGCTCAGTACAGTTCTACAACTGACGTTATAGGTCAGCTTCTTGATGCCGGGGCTGATCCTTCCCTGATGAACGAAAAGGGAATGTCTGCATTTGACTATGCCAAAAACAACAAAAGACTGCCTCAGGATAACATATTCTGGGCGTTGAACAGTGCAAATTAGAATATGAGAATTACAGGCGGAAAATTAAAAGGCAGGTTTACGGAAACTCCCTACGGCAAAATGGCCATACGTCCTGCCATGGATAAAATGCGCGAATCTGTTTTTGCAGTTCTGGATCCGATCCTTGAAGGCAAATCCTTTCTGGACCTGTTTTCTGGTTCCGGAACCATTGCCCTGGAAGCAGTATCTCACGGTGCAACTGATGTTTCCCTATGCGAGATGGATAAATCCAAGGCAAAGATTGTTTTTCAGAATGTAAAGATGGCAGAAGAAGTGGGCGTGCGCATAAAGTGCCATTTTATGGCAGTTGAACTTTACCTTAAGCGCTGCAAGGAAAAATACGACTTTATATTCATGGATCCGCCTTTCCCCTATAAATTCCGCAAGGAACTTATAGAAACTGCAGGCAAAAGGCACATGCTTAACCCGGGCGGAAAGCTTTTGATTCATTATCCTGAAGAAGATGCCCTGCCGGACCAGATAGGAAACCTTGTCCTTACGGATAAAAGAATCTACGGACGTTCCATCGTCAACTTTTATGAATATACAAAGGAAGATTCTTCTGTCACGGAAACGGAAGGTCAGAATCCTTAACATCGGATTTAAATTTTCTTGACAAATGGAAAAGTGCGTTTACAATAGGTATAGATAAAGATGACGGAAGATTTAAAAAAACAGATTGCCAGCAAGCAGGACGGTTATTCCTTTATTAAAGTAACCGATAACCCTGTTAACGGTCTTTCAGACCAGCAGAAAGTTGCCCTCAACAGAAAAGCAAATGCCCTTTTTAACGAAGGAAAGCTTGAAATGGCAGAAAGAATCTTTGTAACCACCGGATACTCCGATGGGCTTTCGCGCGTAGGCGACAAATATGCAGAAAAGAATCTCTATTTTAAGGCATTAAAGCTTTATCTTCTTGCACACAACAAAAGAAAAAGCGAACCGATTATAGAAAAAATATCGCAGACTGTGTCTGTGCTGTTAAAAAGCAATTAAAAAAACTCCGGAAAGAGGTAAAAAATGTCAGATGTAGAAAAAAGTGAGGAATTTGATGTTGCACCAGTGCAGGACTTTGAAGTTCCAAAGACTGATGATGCATCAAATGAAATCAGCGAGCTTTCAAAGAAAGGCTACCAGCTTCTAAAGGAAAACAAGACTGAAAATGCCATCGAATCTTTCAGGAAAATCCTTGATTTAGAAGAAAACAACAACTATGCCCTTGTTGGTCTTGGTGACAGTGAAAGGAAAAGGTTCCATTTTAAAGATGCCATTGAATATTATTCAAAATGCCTTTCATGCCATCCTGGTAACAACTACGCACTTTTTGGTCTTGCAGACTGCTATAAAGCAATAAATCAGTATCATAAAGCCATTGAAATATGGGAACAGTACCTGATTCACGATGACAGGAATATTACTGTTCTTACAAGGGTTGCCGACGCTTACCGCAAAATCCGTGACTTTAAGAAATCAAAGTCTCTGTATCTTCGTGTTCTTGAAATGGAAGAAAACAATGCATATGCCCTCATTGGCCTTGGACACCTGCATTATGACTTTAAGGAATACAAGGATGCCCTTTTCTACTGGACACGCATGGTAGACGTAAGCCCTAATAACGTAGATATACGTGTGCTAACTTCAATCGGGAACTGCCACAGAAAGCTTAAGACCTTTGAAAAAGGACTGCCATACTTTGAAAAGGCCCTGGAAAAGGATCCTAAGAACTTTTATGCCCTGTTTGGCATTGCAGACTGTTACCGCGGCATGAACCAGCAGTTCCGTTCAATAGAATACTGGAACAGGATTCTTGAAATTGACCCTAAAAACAAGGTAATCCTTACACGTACAGGCGATGCTTACCGCAACACAGGCGACTATGCAACGGCAACTGACTATTACAACCGTGCCATGGATATTGATTTTGACGTTTACGCAGCCCTTGGCCTTGCCTTAATCTGCAAGGGAGACGGAAAATACGACGAAGCAATAGAACGCCTTTCAAGGCTTATCCGTGATGATCCAAAAAATTACCGCCTTTACATTGACCTTGCAGACTGCTATGTAAAGATGAATAAAAAACAGGATGCACTGGATGTCATTGCCCAGTATCAGTCCCTTGGAATAAGAAGCCAGGCAATCAATGAATATGCCGAGCAAGTAAGGGCAATGTAATTTTGTTATGGATAAATACTGTTTTTTCTGATATAACTTAAGGTATGTCAGAAAAAATAGTTCTTACAGGTTTAACTCCACAGGAAATTTTAGATTCTTTAGATTTACAGCCTTCATACCGGGCAATGCAGGTTTACCAATGGATTGCTAAAGGTGCAGAGTCCTTTGACCGTATGGCAGGCATTGGCAAGGCAACGGCAGATTATCTTTCTGAAAATGCCATACTCCGCACTTCTCATGTCTCTCAGGTATTAAAGGATCCTGACGGAACAATAAAGCTTCAGATTACATTACACGACGGACTTGCCATAGAAACAGTTTTGCTGACAGACAAAGCCGAAAGAAAAACCGCATGCGTAAGCTGTCAGGCCGGCTGTGCCATGAAATGCGCCTTTTGCCAGACAGGACAGCTTGGGCTTGGAAGAAACCTGACGGCAGACGAGATTATTGAAGAATTCCTTTTTCTTGAAAAAGAAGCAGGTATGCTTGACAACATTGTCTTTATGGGCATGGGGGAACCCTTGCAGAACCTGGAAGCCATAAGGAAAGCCGTTGCAATACTTACAGATCCTAAAGGACGCGCCTTAAGCAAAAGAAGAATAACTTTAAGCACATGCGGCATTGTAAAAGGAATTTACGACCTTGCCGATAACGGGCCAAAAATGCGCCTTGCCATTTCCCTTACAACTGCCGACGAAGATTTAAGAAAGGAACTTATGCCTGTTACAGCGGGCAATCCCCTTTCAGAACTTAAAAAAGCCATTGCATACTACATAGAAAAAACAGGCCAGAGGGTTACGCTTGAAGCAGCACTCCTTGCAGGCAAGAACACAGGAAAAGCAAGTGCAGACCGCCTTATTGAATTTGCACACGGCCTGGATGTTTATATAAACCTTATTCCATGGAACCCTGTGCCGGGGCTGGATTTTAAAAGCCCGTCTGCAGCAGAAGTCGGGACTATTTTTCATCTCCTTGCAAATGCAGGCCTTAACGTAAATTTAAGGAGAAGACGCGGACGGAAAATCGGCGGTGCATGCGGTCAGCTCGGAAGAAGCCAGGCAGAAAACCAGGTCTGACTAAAAACTGAGCAACTAATTGTTCTATACTTTTAACAAAACAAAAAATTTCTTGAAATATTCTTAAACTAAGTTTATACTGAAAATCGATAAAAAAAGTCACTGATTATTTTTTCAGGAGTATATATATTTATGCAGAAGAAAATCTATGTAACTGGAATGGACGATGATGCAACAGCAGCAAAAGTAGACGCAGCAGTAAAGGCTGTGGCAGGTGTAACGGCCTGTGTTTCTTCGGCAGCAAAGTGTCAGGTTTGCGTAGACTTTGACGAAGGTGCTGCAGGTGTTGAAGATGCCATTAACAATGCCATCAGTTCAACGGGAGTAATTGCTTTAGGCTGATATTGTTCAGAACATGAAAATTACAGTTTTAGATGGAAATGCCCTTAATCCAGGGGATTTATCTTGGTCTTCTGTAGAAAGATTAGGGGCTCTTACAGTTTATCCGCGCACATCACCGGAAGAAGTTGCTTCCCGCATTGGCGACAGTGACGCAATTCTTCTTAATAAAATCAATATTACCGAAGAAATACTTTCGAAATGCCCTAACCTTAAGTATATCGGGGTTCAGGCTACAGGCTATAATGTAATTGATCTGGAAGCATGCAGAAAACACAACGTTATTGTAACTAATGTTCCAAGCTATTCAACTTCCGGCGTTGCACAGATGGTCTTTGCATACATTACGGAATTTGCAAGCAGGACTTCTGTTCACAATGCAAGCGTAAAAAACGGAGACTGGGTTAAATGCCAGGATTTCTGTTACTGGAAAGTTCCCCTTGTTGAACTTGAAGGCAAAACTTTAGGAATCTACGGTTATGGGTCCATAGGCCGTCGTGTTGCACAGATTGCCAAAGCCTTTGGCATGAAAGTAATCGTCTGCACACGCACTCCGAAGCCCGATATTGAAAACCCGGTAGACTTTTCTACCCTCCTGAACGATTCTGATTTCATTACCCTTCACGCTCCTTTAACGGATAAAACAAGGGAAGTTATTAACAAGACTACCCTTGCCCTGATGAAAAAATCTGCATATCTAATCAATACTGCCCGCGGACCTCTCGTAAACGAAAATGATCTTGCAGAGGCCCTGGACAAAGGCACCATTGCTGGTTATGCAGCAGACGTTGTAAGCGAAGAGCCGATGAAGGAATCCAATCCGCTTCTTAAGGCAAAAAATACAATAATTACGCCGCACATTGCATGGGCTGCTGTTGAAACAAGGCAGAGGCTTATTAATATTGTTGCCCAGAACTTAAAATGCTGGATTCAGGGCAAGCCGCAGAACGTGGTAAACTAGAAAACTGACAGACATTTGCACAGGCACCGCAATTAAAACTGAATTTGGCTTTAATTGCGGTGTTTTTTTATGTTTTTATTAAGTTTGTACTTGAAATATTTAGTATTATTAAATATACTTTAATTATACTTAAGAAACATTAGGAGACAACTATGGGAAAGACTATCGCTCAGAAAATTTTTGAATCACATCTGGTAGAAAAACCATTTGAAGGCACAAATATCCTAAAGCTTGACAGAGTATTCTGCCATGAAATTACAACACCTATTGCAATCAATGATCTTGTTGAACGCGGCAAGGACCGTGTTTTTGACGCAACAAAAATCAAGGCAGTAATTGACCACGTTACACCTGCAAAGGATTCTAAATGTGCAATGCAGGAAAAAATCCTTCGTGAATGGGCAGGCCGCAACGACATTAAGGATTTCTTTGACATCGGTGCCAACGGCGTTTGCCATGCCATATTCCCTGAAAAAGGTTTTGTCCGCCCTGGCTTTACTGTAATCATGGGAGACAGCCACACATGTACCCACGGCGCATTCGGTGCTTTTGCAGCAGGTGTGGGAACAACAGACCTTGAAGTTGGTATTTTAAAGGGTGTATGCTCTTTCCGTGAACCTAAGGCAATTAAATTTGTCCTTAACGGAAAACTTAAAGAAGGCGTATATGCAAAAGACGTTATTCTGTTCTTAATCGGACAGATTGGCGTAAACGGTGCTACAAACTGCGTAACTGAATTTACAGGCCCTGTTGTTGATGCAATGACAATGGAAGAACGCATGACAATCTGCAACATGGCAGTAGAAGCAGGCGCTACAAGCGGTATCTGCTATCCAGACATGACAACAGTTGAATACCTGTGGCCATTCATTAAAGATGAATTTGCAAGCAAGGAAGACGCACTTAAAGAATATTCAAAGTGGACTTCTGACCCGGATGCAGAATACGAAAAAGTATATACTTATGACCTTTCAACACTTGAACCAGTCTGCACAGTTGAATACAAGCCTGATCAGATTAAGAAAGTTTCAGAAATGAAAGGAACAAAGGTAAACCAGGTTTACATCGGTTCATGCACAAACGGACGCATCAGCGACCTTCGCGTTGCAGCAAAAATCCTTAAAGGGCACAAACTTGCTAAAGGCGTGCGCGGAATTGTTTCTCCTGCTACCCCTCTTATTTACAAGATGGCTCTTCAGGAAGGACTTATCGAGATTTTCATGGATGCAGGATTCTGCGTAACAAACCCTACCTGCGGTGCTTGCCTTGGCATGTCAAACGGTGTTCTTGCAGAAGGTGAAGTTTTTGCTTCAACAACAAACAGAAACTTTTACGGACGAATGGGCAAAGGCGGAATGGTTCACCTTATGAGCCCTGCTACGGCAGC
>JALELH010000048.1 GCA_022768865.1 Spirochaetia bacterium | reverse complement strand
CAGCAGACATTCGGGAAGGGCTTTTTAACAGGCTTACAAAAATCGGCGGACACTTTGGTCCTAACTTTGGTTTTGTAGAAGCAGCAATTTCCCTTCATTATGTTTTTAATTCCCCAAAAGATAAATTTGTATTTGACGTTTCCCATCAGGCCTATGCACACAAAATGCTTACAGGACGAAAAGCCGGCTACATTGACGACGCTCATTTTATGGAGGATTCAGGCTACAAAAATCCTGAAGAAAGTGAGCACGACTTTTTTAATATCGGCCATACTTCAACTTCAATTTCTTTAGCAAGCGGTTTGGCAAAGGCCCGCGACCTTAAAGGCAACAAAGAAAACATTATTGCAATTATCGGTGACGGCTCACTTTCAGGTGGAGAAGCAATGGAAGCCCTGGACGTGGCGGGTGATATGAAGACGAATTTCATCATCATCGTAAACGACAACGACATGGCTATTGCAGAAAACCACGGCGGAATCTACAAAAACTTGAAGGCTTTGCGTGACTCAAAAGGCAAGGCAGAAAACAACTGGTTCAAGGGCTTTGGACTTGATTACGTTTACGAAGAAAATGGAAACGACATTCAGTCCCTTATAAAACTTTTTGGCAAAGTAAAGGACATTGACCATCCGGTTGTTGTCCACATAAAAACAACAAAAGGCAAGGGCTACAAGCTGGCAGAAGAAAACAAGGAAGCATGGCACTGGACGGTTCCTTTTGATCGTGAAACCGGAAAACCGACAATTTCTTTCCCTGCAGAAGACTACACAAGTTTGACTTCAAAATACATTATGGAAAAAGCAAAAGCCGATAAGGATTTTGTAGTCCTTACACCTGCAATGCCGATGACGGCTGGGCTTGGAAATAAAGAACTGCGCGATTCTTTGGGCGATCAGTATGTTGACGTTGGAATTGCAGAAGAGCAGTGCGTTGCCATGGCATCGGGAATTGCCAAAAACGGTGGTAAGCCTCTTGTTGTAACAAATTCAACATTCATGCAGCGATCTTACGACCAGATTTCTCAGGATGTGTGCATCAATAAAAATCCCGTAACAATTCTTTTAAACTATGCAAACTTTGACGGACTTACAGACGTTACTCACCTTGGCATTTTCTCTTACGCTGCTTTTTCAAACATTCCGAATCTTGAAGTCCTTTCCCCAACTTGTTCAGAAGAATACCTTGGAATGCTGGACTGGGCTGTAAACCAGAAAGACCATCCTGTAATGATTATCATGCCGGGCAATGCCGTTACGCACCGCAAAATTGAAAACGACTACGACAAAATCGGTACCTTCAAAATAGAACAGAAGGGAACAAAAACTGCAGTTCTTGCTCTCGGAGACTTTTTCCAGAAAGGCCAAGAACTTTGTGCTGCAATCAAAGAAAAGTTTGGTTATGAGCCAACACTCGTAAATCCACGCTTTGCTTCAACTTTAGACAAAGAACTTTTGGAAGAGCTTAAAAAAGAACACCACACGGTAATTACTCTGGAAGACGGAATTAAGGACGGTGGTTTTGGTCAGAAAATTGCATCGTTCTACGGAAATTCAAAGGTAAAAGTGCTTAATTACGGCCTTGAAAAAGTTTTCTACGACAGATACGACCCGGCTCAGCTTTTACACGATGTTGGAATGACGGCGGAGCAGATAATAAAGGATTTAAAAGAATTGAATTAGTGCTTTTAATGCCTGTAGTGTATGATGTTCTATACAAACAAAATATTTTCAGATTCAGGCATTAGAACTAAACTTTTAACATAATCTGATTTACAGGAGGAACTTATGAAAAAATCAATTGTATCTTTAATTATAGGAGCATTTATTATGACAGGTGCATTTGCGCAGGCAAATTCAAAAACGGCTGTAGTTTATTTTAGTGCTACAGGAAATACGGAACGTCTTGCAAAGACAACAGCTTCTGCAATGAAGGCTGACCTTTTTAAAATTGAACCTGAACAGCCTTACACTTCTGCTGACTTAAACTGGAATGACAAAAATTCCCGTTCAACAAAAGAATGCAACGACCCGAAAAGCCGTCCTGCAATAAAAAACAAAATTGACGTTTCTTCTTACGACACAGTAATCATCGGCTTTCCAGTCTGGTGGTACAACGCTCCAAAAATCATTTACACATTTGTAGAAAACGCCGATTTGTCTGGGAAAAAAGTTGTATTGATTTGCACAAGCGGCGGAAGCGGACTTGGCAGCACAACAGGCGATTTATCTAAACTTGATCCAAAAGCAGACTGGCGCAGGGGAACACGCTTTAGTCCCCGTGCTTCAGAAAAAGAAGTAAAAGACTTTTTAGAAAAGGCTCTTGAATAGTGCATGGAAATTGCGAGGCTTAAAATGACGGAAAAAGAATTTGAAGTTGAGAATGTTTTTGGAAAAGGCTTGCCAAACGATGCTTTTGCAAAATTCTTTGTAGGCAAAAGTTTTTTAAATCCCCTTACTGATGCAAAAAACGGAGAGTTTCCTTTATTCAACGTGACGTTTGAACCGGGCTGCAGGAACAACTGGCACATTCATCATGCAAAAACCGGCGGCGGTCAGATTTTAATCTGCACTGCAGGAAAGGGCTGGTATCAGGAAGAAGGCAAGGATGCCGTAAGCCTAGAACCTGGAAAAGTAATCGTAATAAAAGCCGGCGTAAAGCACTGGCACGGAGCAAAAAAAGATTCCTGGTTCAGTCACATTGCGGTGGAAGTTCCTGGCACGGAAACAAAAAACGAATGGTTTGAAAAAGTCAGCGATGAAGAATACGAAAAACTGTAAAGATAAAACTCAGTGTGAAAAAAAAGTCATGCATAGATGCTGAAACGAGTTCAGGGTGACAAGTGAAAATCAAGTTCAGGGTGACAAGGAGATAATTATTTGACAAGAACAAAAATTCTAAAAATCCTCGTTGACATTTTAATGTATTCGGATTTTGTTTTCCTGATGAATTACGGAACAGACCACAGGCTTTTCCTTCACGGATGTCTTGGATTTGCCTTGTTTGCCCTTGTGCTTCTTCATAATCTTCTCAACCTTTGGTTTTTCAAGACTGCCGGCAAAGGAAAATACAGCGCAAAAAGAATTGTCCTGAACGTTACGGACTGGCTTTTGATTGCCCTGATTATTGTAATGGGCGTAAGTTCCATTATGATGACAGGCCTTGTGTTTGAGTGGTCCCCAATTAGAACTACCCAGGCAGGAAGAATCCTTCATCTTTCAAGCTGCAGCTGGGGCTTTATTGTCATGAGCTTTCATCTTGGACTTCATACGGAAACCCCGCTTAAAAAGCTGGACAGAAAAATTGAATCCCGTGGTTCCCGTTTTTTGAAAGCCTTTGTAAATTCTATTTATGCTGTAATTGCATTGCTTGGAATCTTTGCATTTTATAAAAGCCAGCTTTACGTTTATCTTTTTAACACCGGCGGCTGGAAAATGTCTGCCATGTATCTTGTAACCGGTATTTTAGAATACGTAGGAATTACGGCAGGCATGTGCATGCTGATTCATCTTTTTTATAAGGTAAAAAGTTCCCGTGTCAGACCTTATAATTAACTATTTACGTCCTTCATCATCTTTCCAATAGTACTATAAATACGATGTCCAGCATAAGTGGACATGATTTCCACTATAAGTGGACATGATTTCCACTATAAGTGGACACGATTTCCACTATAAGTGGACATGATTTCCACTATAAGTGGACACGATTTCCACTATAAGTGGACACGATTTCCACTATAAGTGGACACGATGTCCATCGATTACGGACACGATTTCCATCGATTACGGACATGATTTCCATCGACTACGGACATCATTACCGTAGATTACGGACATCATTTCCGTAGACTACGGAAATCGTATTAATAGTCCTTCAATACTATCTTTTAAGCTTTAATTAAGTGTATTTTCAGTATTATAAAAACAACTTTAAGGTAAGATTTTATTAAAAAAAAACCCCCGGATAAAATCCAGGGGATAAATCATCTTTGAATTAAATTAAAACTTAAAAGATGCTGAAAGAAAAAGAAAGCGGTAACCGAGGCACTCTGAAGGCTGCCATGCCTTCAATATTGCCGAATTACCGCGCTTTTTCTGTAAGCATCTTTTATAGATTAGATGTAAGCCAGTCTTTAAAGCTGTCGTAATCCTTGTTCATTGGGATTGCCTTGTCCGGCAAAGACATAACTTTTTCAAGGCGTTCCGGCATGTTAGGCTGACGTCCGATGGCGTTTTCTACAGTTGCACCGAATTTTGCAGGATGTGCAGTTTCAAGAATAATGGCTGCAGCTTCCTTTTTAATAACCTTGTCTGCCCATGCAGGAATGTTTGCTGTAAGACCAGGCTTTGTATAGTCGGCTTTTTCTCCTTTTACAAGCTTTTCCATTGCGCCGCTGCGGATGTCGTTCCATGCCTTCCATGCAACTGCACCGTGAGGATCAATGATGTAGCCTGTCTTTTCGTGGCATTTTTTAATTCCTTCTATTGTTCCTGCATCGTCTGTCCAGTAAGAAGCAAACATAGAGCGCACCTGTTCAAGAGTATAAAGAGCCTTGATTCTTTCGTAGTTGCTTGGTGCGCCAACGTCCATGGCATTGCTTAATGTAGCAACGGAAGGGCGGGCGTTGTATTCGCCTGTTGCAATCCAGTCAGGAACTGTGTGGTTTGCATTAGTTGCTGCAACAAAACCTGTAATAGGAGCACCCATTTCTTTTGCAATCAAACCTGATGTAAGGTTGCCGAAGTTTCCGCTAGGGCAAACTGCAATGATTGCAGGATCTTTAATCTGGGAATCACGCGGAATCCTGTTCTTAACTACAATTGAAGAATACATATAGTAGAAAGCCTGCGGAAGAAGGCGTGAAATGTTAATTGAGTTTGCAGAAGAAAGGCGGAACTTTGCCCTGAGGTCTTTATCTGTAAATGCTTTTTTTACAAGAGCCTGGCAGTCATCAAAAGTGCCTTTGACCTTAAGTGCACGAACGTTTCCTGTAAAAGTAGAAAGCTGTTTTTCCTGAAGAGGAGATATTTTTCCGTCAGGGTAAAGGATTGTAACGTCAATGCCCGGCACGTTGTGGAATGCAGAACCTACGGCAGAACCTGTGTCGCCGGATGTAGCAACAAGAATATGAAGGTTGTCTTTTTCTCCGCGGTTAAAGTAAGACATGGTGCGTGCCATAAAGCGTGCGCCGAAGTCTTTAAATGCACAAGTTGGTCCGTGGAAAAGTTCAAGAACATAAGTTACAGGGTCAATGGGAACAACCTGTGATGTAAAAGGGTAGCAGTCAGAAATAATTGCTTCAAGGTCGTTGTCAGGAATTTCGTCCTTAACATAAGGCTTTGCCATTTCAAAAGCTACGTCTCTGAAAGAGGGGTCTGTATTTCTGTCTGTAAATGATTTGTCTAATTTTGGAAATTCAACAGGAATGTAAAGTCCGCCAGTTGAAGCGTTCATTCCGTTTAAAACTGCTGTCCTGAAATTTACTTTTACCGAACTGTCTCTTGTGTCTGTATAAACCATTTTTTACTCCTGCTTTGAAAGTTTTTCCTTCAATACCTTAACGATTTTTATTCTATTAAGAATATCAGATAACGGTTGTTTATGCAAATAAAAACAGTTTTTATATGGCAAATGTCGAGTTACTTTAAATTACTGTTTTTAAAGAAAATAGACGCCTCTCGGCAGAACCAGGCCTGAAAAAAAGGCTTCGTCGCTTCGCTCCTGCAGATTTTTTTTCATTCCTGAACCTGCCTACGGCATCTATACTTAATAAAAATAGTATACTTGCAAGTAATTCTGAAATTCGACTTTTGCCCATTTAAATAGGTAAATTCAATTTTGATTGAATAAACATATTAAAATAAAAAGCCACTGAAAGAAAAAGAAAGCGGTAACCGAGGCACTCTGAAGGCTTGTCCTTCAATCGTGCCGAATTACCGCGCTTTTTCTGTAAGTGGCTTTGTGTTTTTTTCTTTCAGCGGCTTTGTTTATATTCGGCCTAATCTATAATCTGGCTGAAAATAATCAAGGTCATGTTGTAGGTAAAATGTGCAAGGGCACCTGTCCATATGGAACCTGTTTTTCTGTAGCACAGCCTTAAAACTGCACCGCATGCAAAGGCATTCAACACTGGAATGAATCCCAGGTATCTGTGTGAAAAGGCAAAAATCAAAATGACTAAAACTTCTATAAAATGGAAGAATATTTTTTTATTAATCTTCCCGACTAATAGTATTGCAGAAACTTCCGGAAGAAACTGCCTGTATAAAGCTTCTTCGTAAAATGCCGCAATGGCAACGGAAACCGTAACTGAAATCCATGCAAAAACAGAAGTTACGCTCTGCATGGTGTGGTGTGCATTCTGTTCTATAAAAAAAGAAAGGGTCTGCATTAAGGCAAATATAAGCATCAGGCTGCCTAAGGTAATGCTCCACCAGAAAGAAACGGTAAAGATTCTGCCGGCTTTTTTTGCACTATTTACGGAACTGGCATTATTGGCAGGACGCAGAAAATAAACAAAGTGCATCTGCAGAAAAACGGCTACA
This sequence comes from Spirochaetia bacterium, assembly GCA_022768865.1. Classification (GTDB taxonomy): domain Bacteria; phylum Spirochaetota; class Spirochaetia; order Treponematales; family Treponemataceae; genus Treponema_D. The sequence continues at coordinate 12,699 of JALELH010000048.1, read as the reverse complement.
AGGAGCTGGACTGCCGCTGCAGGCGTAAAAGTCAAAGTTTTGGAAATGCCGCTGCTTGCCTTTACAAAAAGCGGGGGAAGCACAAGAAACATGAAGACAAGAAGAAATTCTATAAGAATATATCTTTTTTTCACAAGAAATGTTATAATTTATTTACTATATTTTTTCTATAGTGTTTGACTGATGGGGAGTATTATGTCAGTTCTGATTTCTGTTTTTGTTATAGGAATTTTTGGTTTTTGTTTATACCGCTTTTCTCTTGCTACAAAAGACAAGGCAAAGTTTTTTGCACAGGGCTTTGACTACGGCTTTAAGGGAAAAGATATTTCTGTTTTATGGCAGCTTGCCCAGGAATGCGGCATAGAAGAACCTATGGATCTGTTCGTTTCTGAAAATGCCGTAAACCGCTGCATTGCCATGGTTATAGAAAAAGCAAGAAAAGAAGGCAATGAAAATTCCTATCCTGTCCAGACATTCCTTGAAAAGCTTTACAAATTTAAAACAAGGGTAATTTTAGACCTGGATAATAAGCGCGGCCTTGAATCTACAAAGTCTCTGGAATCAGGGCAGAAGCTGAGCATTATTTTAAAAGGGCACGGAGTTTTTTATTCCCATGTCATAAACAACGGACGGGAACTTATTATATCCCTGCCGGTTCAGGTAAACAAAGTAACGCATAAAATAGAACAGTTGCCTGGTGACGACTGGGTAAACAAAACAATCTCCGTTTATTTCTGGCGCAAAAACGATGCAGGCTATGCTTTTGATACGGAAGTATTCGGTGCAAGCACTTTCAGAAGTGAACTTGCCCTGTTCCTTAAGCATAGCTATAAACTTGACAGAACCCAGAAAAGGCAGTCCATCAGGGTTCCATGCGAAATATACGGTCAGATGTATATTATAAAGGAAGAAAATGTTGAATACGACAAAATAGAAACACAGGACGGCTACAAGTGCTTCCTTGAAGATTTAAGCGAAGACGGTGCCATGATAAGAATAGGCGGTGCAGGCAAAAGCAATGTGCCTATAAAGATTCAGTTTGAACTTAACGGTGCCCTAATCGTAATGTTCGGCATTGTGCGTGCAGTTGAATTCAACCAGAGCCTTAATCAGTCAAGGCTTCATTTTGAATGTACCCACATAGACCAGGCAATGAAGAATTCCGTTCTTTCCTATGTTTATAACGTTATGCCGGAAGAACAGAAAGACATAAATGAAGCAATGGCACAGGCAGAAGCCTTTGAAAAGGAAGAAGAAACCCCTGCCATTGTAAACGAGCCTGTAGAAGGCCCTGAATATGTAAAAAGCCAGATTGTTCCTGAAAAATATGAAAGTCAGGAAGGTCAGAATATAAACACAGATAATGCAGGCAGACCGGCGGCGGAAGTTTCCGCTTAAATCTGTTTTATAAAAAAGGAATCAGTATGAAAAAAATAATTGCTTTAGCCTTTACTTTGTCAGCCTTTGCTTTTTCTTTTGCACAGGAAAAAGATTCTTTAATCGTTGATTTTTACCGCGGCAACATTAAGGAAAAAATTGCTGTAGTAAAAAAATCATCGGAAGCAGGAAATTCAAACCTTGCCCTAAGGTCAATAGAATTTTTAATTGAAACAAATGAATATCTTTCAGGCGATGAAGATTATAATTCCCTTGCAGAACTTACCATTGCAACTTTAAATTCCCGCAACATCGTGGGCTTTGAAAAGCAGGTGTCTGCCAAGTTGTGTTCCCTTTTTAAAATGACGGAAAGCAGCAGGGTAAAAGTTTCCATCATTGATTTTTTTAATGCCATGCCAAACGCCGATGCCGTGCAGATGATAAACGATTTCTTCTATAAAAAAATGCAGAACCACAGTGACTTTGACGAAACCGTATCTAAGTCTGTAGAATTCCTTGGTGCAAAGGGAAACGCTGCTTCCTTTAACAGGCTCTTCATTGCAGACATTCTTGAAGTGTGGCCGGAATTCAGTGCAAAGATTTCAGAATGCTATGGAAACCTTGCAGAAGAAAACAGGCGGGAAATCCTTCAAATGGTTGTAAGCGTGCCTGCAGACAAAAAGATTGTAATCCTTAACAAGCTTAACAAAAATCCAAAAATCTCAAAGAAAATATGCGGAGAATGTGCAGAAAATGTTCTTTCTTCAGTTATAAATAAAAGTGAGGAAGTTAAATCCCGTGAAAAGAAAGAAGACCTTCTTGCACTTGAACTTCTTTGCCTTGATACAGTGGCAGAAACAAAGTGGACAAGGGCTTCTGCACTTGCAACAAAATCTTTTGAAAACTTAAGGAACGAATATGAACTTAAGGATATTTCAGAAGATCAGTTTACAAAGGCAATTTCTGATATTGCCTGCGTTGCAGGACCAGACACAGTAATGGTTCTTTCTTCTTATCTGGATTTTCTTAACAAGAGCACGGAAACTGGTAATGCTCCTGATAAAGACGTCGTTCTTTCCGTAATCAATAGCCTGGGAGAACTTGGAGACAACAGGGCCTTTGACTTTATTTATGCCGCTACATCCTTAGATTATCCGGCAGAGGTCGTAGAAGCTGCTAAGTCTGCAATTACAAAACTCAAGTGGTAGAAGTTTTAAAGAAAAGATTATTAAACCCATTTTGCCTTGCGGCAGTTATTTTTGCTCTTTTAATTTACAGCGGTCTTTTATGCGTAACTGACCGCCATCCCTTTGTTTCTCTTGTGCCTTCAGAAAGTGTTTCCTTTATTGAAGGGCAGATTGTTTCAAACCCTGTAAAAACTTCCAGCGGCAAATATTATATTCTTACCCTTGCCGCCAGACAATGCGGAAGTATTAAGGGCTATTCCGTTAAAAGCAGTGCAGGGGGCAATGTAAAATGTCTTGTGCCTTCTGAAATTGTAGAAGCCGTTTACCCTGGCAGGCTTTATTCTTCCTTTGGAAAACAGATTGCCGCAGAAAAAGGGGAAGTCCTTTGCGTAAAGGGTTCTTTTTCCAATGGCGTGTTCTTTGTTAAAGATTCAGACAACCTTGAACTAGAAGATAGCTTTTCTTCTAAAATAATCCGCTTAAGGACGGCTTCAAGGATTAAGTTTAAAAGGCTTATGTTCAGCTGGAAGAATGCAGGGGGCTTTATTCTTGCCTTGCTTTCAGGTTCTAAGGAATATACTGACAAGAATGTAATTGATAATTTCAGACGGGCAGGGCTTTCTCATATCCTTGCTTTAAGCGGCATGCACCTTTCTTTTTTTGCTGCCATTGCATCAGGCTCAGGCAAAAAGCTTTTCGGAAAGAAGTTCAGCTTTATCTTTAAGTTTCTTGGCGTTATGTTTTTTGTGTGGTTTGCAGGGCTTTCACCGTCTTTGCTAAGGGCATTGCTTTGTTCCTTAATCATGCTTTTGTGTGCCTTAGTATTTTCCTTGAATGCAGATTTTTTTATTGTGCTTTGTTCTGTCTTTTTGATTCATTGTGCAGTTCAGCCTGCAGACATTTTTTCTGCCGCCTTTATTCTGTCTTACGGTGCTTTAGCAGGCATCCTTTTGTTTGCAGATTTTTTTAACGGCTTTATTTGCCGATGTGTGCCGTTAAAGATAAGCAGTCCTTTGTCTGCTTCTGCAGGTGCCCAGATTGTTACGGCTCCTGTTGCCTTAAAGATGTTCGGTTTTTTTACGCCATGGGGAATTATTTCTACTGTTGTAGTTTCTCCATTGATCAGCATGTTTTTTATACTTTCCCTTGCTGCCATTGCACTTTGCCTTTTATTGCCTTTCCTTGCACCCGTTTTTAATTATATAATGAACGCAGCCTATAATCTTATTGCAGTAACGGTTCAGCTTTTTGCACTATTACCTGCAATTGAATTATAATAAAAACAAAAGGAATTTAAATGAAACATCCAGATTACAATTCTCCTGCAGAACTTAAGGCTTTTCTTGATGAACAGGGGTTTGCCATGCAGAAAAAGTTCGGGCAGAACTTTATGATAAACGGAGATGCAAGAAAAAAAATAATAGATGCCCTTGAGCCACAGGAAAACGAATTGATATGGGAAGTTGGTCCTGGCCTTGGATGCATGACTGAAGAAATAATGAACCGCGGTGCTAAAGTCCACGCCTTTGAAATTGACAGGGGATTTATAGGTTTATTAAAGCAGTTTTTTGAAGAACAGGAAGCTGGCGGTAAGTTCAGCATTACGGAAGGCGATGTTTTAAAAACATGGAAAGGTGAATATGAAGGCTGCACTCAGAAACCTACAAAGCTTTTCGGAAACCTGCCTTATAATATTGCAGCAACCTTTATTGCAGACACAATTGTAGAAGGTCTTGTTTTTGACCGTTGTGTTTTTACGGTTCAGAAAGAAGTTACGGAAAGAGTCTGTGCAAAACCAGGAACGGAAAACTACTCTGCTTTCAGCGTTTTGTGCCAGTGGGCCTATGATGTTAAGAAGGGCATTGTCCTTTCAAGCGGTAATTTCTGGCCGCGCCCTAATGTTGCATCCCAGTCCTTTTCTTTAGAAAAAAAGTCAGAACCTGTTGAATGCAAGGACAGCAGGCTTTTTGTAAAACTTGTCCATGCCTTGTTTTCTTTAAGGCGCAAGACTCTTTTAAATAACATAAAGCCCCTTTTGCTTGCAGGCATTAATGCAGATGAAGTTTTTGAAAAGGCAGGCATAAATAAAATGGAGCGTGCAGAAAATTTAAGCGTTGCCCAGTTTGCCAGACTTACAGATGTGTTGAGTGATTTTCTTGCTTTTGCTAAAATTAAGCCATGAACGAATCAGAAATAATAGAAAACTTTTATAAAGTAAGACAGCAGATAAAAAATGCAGAACTTAAATCAGGACGTAAAGAAGGCAGCGTAAAACTTTGCGCCGTAAGCAAGTTTCATCCAGTAGAAGACGTTAAGGCTGCAATTAAAGCAGGGCAGTTCCTCTTTGGAGAAAACCGTGTGCAGGAAGCTCATGCAAAATTTACGGAGCTTAACAACAAGGATGCAGAACTGCACATTATAGGTCAGCTTCAGTCCAATAAAGTAAAAAAGGCTCTGGAAGTTGCATCCTGCATTCAGTCAGTAGACAGGGAACCCTTGCTGCAGGAAATTGAAAAGCAGGCTGCAAAACTTGAAAAAAACATAAGGGTGTTTTTTGAACTTCACACGGCAGAAGACAGCAAGAGCGGCTATGCTGATGAAGACACGCTTCTTGTTTCCTGCGAAAATTTTGCTAAAGGACTTTATCCTCATATAACGCCTGCAGGCCTTATGACCATGGCACCGTTCAGCAAAGACGAAAAACTTATACGGCAGTCCTTCCAGAAGTTAAGGAATCTAAAGGAACTTTTAAATTCTAAATTTCCGGAATTGCCTGTTGCAGAATTAAGCATGGGCATGAGCGGCGACTATATTATTGCCATAGAAGAAGGCAGCACCATGGTTCGCGTAGGAACTGCATTGTTCGGAGAAAGAAACTACAATATATAAAGATGAAAAAATTTCTTTCTTTATTTTTTATATTTCTTACTTTCTCTTTTATAATTCCCTTTAACGCTTTTGCAGAAGAATCAACGGAACCTGTTCCTTACAGCAAGGAAGAATTTCCCCAGTGGGCTTTGGATTTGCGCCGCTTTGAAGTTGTTTCCCTTGGTTCAATTCCCTTTGCCATGATTGGCGTAGTTTTAGTTTACGGCAATATAGAAAAGCAGAGGGGACACATGAGTTCTGTTCCTAATCCGCTTAACCCGAGCCACTTAGACGAAAGTGAACAGCTTAAAATTCTTGGCATGACGGTCTGCACGGGTCTTGCCATTGGCTTTGTAGATTTTACAGTTAATCAGATAATCCGTCACAATAAGAAAAAAAGGCTTGAACGCTTAAATGCAACAAAGCAGGTTAATGTTGTTCCCGTACAGGAAGAACCGGATGAAGAAATTATAGAAAACGAAACGCAGAGTATAGAAACAGAAAAGGAAGAAAACTGATGGCATTTTTTTCCAGCAAAGTTCCGCAGAATTACGATAAAACCCAGCGCTTAGATAAATATATTGCCGCCACAAACCCGGACATGAACCGCAGCAAGCTTAAAAGCGGCGTTGTAAGTATTTTTGTAAACGGCAGGGCTCAGAAGATTTCCTACAAGGTAAAGGCCGGAGATCAGATAGACATTCAGTGGGAAGAAAATGTTCCTGACAACATAGAGCCTGAAAATATTCCATTAAACATAATCTACGAAGATGACAATGTGTGCGTTGTAGACAAAGAGCAGGGCATGGTAACCCATCCTGCATGCGGCAACTGGAACGGCACTTTAGTAAATGCACTTTTATTCCATTGGGGAAGGCAGGCCATAAAGGAACTAAAGGAAGGGGAAGCAAGTGCAGATAAAATACTTGCCAACCGCAGGCCCGGCATTGTTCACCGCCTGGATAAAGAAACTTCCGGCATAATCATTACGGCAAAGAACCGCAGCACGGAAGAATATCTTTCATCCCTTTTCAGAAACCATAAAAAGATTCTTAAAGAATACATCTGCATCTGCATGGGCCGCCCTCAGCATCAGCACGGAAAGATAAAGACACAGATTATACGTGACCCCCGTGACAGAAAAAAATATCGTGCAGAAACTAACACAACAGAAGGCAAGTATGCAGAAACCCATTACAGCTGCATTGCCTGCTATGGTGAATATTCCCTTATGCGTGTGCGTATTTTAACTGGAAGAACACACCAGATCCGTGTGCACATGAAGTATTTGAATTGTCCTATTTTAGGGGACGGCCTGTATGCAAGGCCGGATAAAAAATTCCCCAATGCAACATTAATGCTTAATGCACACATGCTAAAGATAAAGCTTCCGGGTGCAGCTGCATACAGTGAATTTAAAAGCAAGACTCCGGAAAGGTTTTTGAAGATTCTTAAAGTGCTGCACAGGGAATATTCAAAAGTAATTCTTCCCAAAGACAGGTAAACCATGAATCCATTGTATGAAAAAATCCGCATAGTTCATTTGCCTAAGGATGATGAACCTTTTGTTGTTTTAGATAAACCCCGTGGCCTTCCAAGTGCACCTTTGTTTGACGAGGATGAAAGTGCCTTAACCTGGGTTTTGGAAAAGTTTCCCAAGGCAAAGGAAGTTAAGGGCAGAAAAGAAATTGAGCACGGCCTTGTGCATAGAATAGACAACGAAACCCGCGGCCTGCTTCTTATTGCCTTAAGTCAGGAATTCTATAACCTTCTTATAAAAGAACAGATGAACGGTAGTTTTGTTAAAAACTATGAAGCTTCTTGTGATTTTTTGCCCATGGAAAAGAAAGAACGGCAGGAAGGATTTCCTCCTTTACCGCCGGAAACAGAAGAAAAACTGAAATATTATATATATAGTATAAAAAAGTCTGCTAATGAACGTTTGTTGAATATAGAACTTAAGTCCCGTTTCAGGCCTTTCGGCTTAAAAAACAAGGAAGTTCGTCCTGTAAATGAACTTTCAGGCAAGGCAGCAGAAAAAAAAGCCGGCCTTAAGGAATATACAACACAGATAAGCCTAAAAAAAAATGACCATGGTTTCAGTGCATTCTGTTCCATAAAAGAAGGCTACAGGCATCAGGTGCGCTGCCACCTTGCATGGCTTGGCTTTCCAGTTAAAGGCGATGCCTTGTATAATCCTTCCGCTGTAGAAAATCAGCCCATGGAATTTACAGCTTCCGGCCTTAGCTTCCCTGGTTTTTCGTTTCAGTTGACGGACAACAGTAACTAAACTTTTGTTATTCAACCTAAATAAGATTCTTTCTAATGTTGAAAACTTATTGATTATGGAATATATTTTCCTTACAAAATCATTTTTAAGGGAAACATTATGTCAGAAGAAAATACAGAATTTGATCCGAATAAAACATTTGCTGCTGCCGTTGAACGTTCAAAGGCTCTTGAAGCAGATATTGAAGCCAATCCTAAAAAATATCGTGTTTTAACAGGAGACAGACCAACAGGCCGCCTGCACATCGGTCATTATTTTGGTTCTCTTCAGAACCGTGTGCGCATTTCAAAAATGGGCGTTCCTACCATGATTCTTATTGCAGACTATCAGGTTCTTACTGATCACGATGCTTTTGATAAAATAAGCCAGAATACAAAACAGCTTGTAATTGATTATCTTGCAGCAGGCATTGAACCGGGCGACAACGTAATCATTTATCCTCATTCATATATTCCGGAATGCAACCAGCTTATGCTTCCTTTTATGACTCTTGTAAGCAATTCTGAACTTAGCCGCAATCCTACAGTTAAGGAAGAAATTCAGAGTGCAGGACTTACAAATGTAAATGCCGGTATGTATACATATCCGATTCATCAGGCATGTGACATTCTTTTCTGCAAGGGAAATGTTGTTCCTGTAGGCAAGGATCAGCTGCCTCATATTGAACTTACACGCAACATTGCAAAGTCTTTCAATAAAAAATTCTGCAAGGGCCGCGACCCGATTTTCCCCCTTCCGCAGGCATTGCTTTCTAAAACACCAAGCATTATGGGCCTGGATGGAAATCAGAAAATGTCCAAGAGCCGCAACAATGCAGTTTTCCTCTGCAACACGGAAGATGAAACTGCAGCCCTTATAAAAAAGGCAAAGACAGACGGCGAGCGCGTAATTACCTATGACCCGGTTAACCGCCCTGAAGTTGCAAACCTTCTTTCTTTAATTTCCCTCTGCACAAAGGAAACACCGGAAGCCATTGCAGCACGCATAGGAGACAAGGGCAGTGGTGAACTTAAAAAGTGCCTTACAGAAGCCCTTAATGAAGAACTTCGTCCTTTGCGCACAAAGCGTGCAGAACTTGAAAAAAACGAAGACTACATCCGCAAGGTTCTTTTAGACGGAGTAGACAAGGCACGTGCCATTGCCTGCCAGACGCTGGAAGAAGTGCGCGAAGCAATGAACATGAAAATCTGAGTTTTGTCCAAGTAAATAAGTTAAAATACAATTTTATCAGGGTAAAATAAATGACTAAAAATCTGACGGAAGGTAATTCCTTAGCTCTTATCCTTTCATTTACGTTGCCTGTTTTGCTGGGAAATCTTCTGCAGCAATTTTATAATATGGCTGACACTTCCATCGTCGGCCTTTATTTAGGCTCCAATGCTTTAGCAGGTGTTGGAGCTTCATCTTCCGTGCAGTTCCTTGTTCTGGGGTTCTGCATGGGACTTACAACCGGTGTTACTATTCCTGTTTCCCAAAGGTTTGGTGCAGGCGACATTGGTTCCATGAAAAAATATATTTTCAATGGAATGGTTCTGCTTGCCATCATTTCTTTAATCATTACTTTGCTGTGCGTTGTTTTCTGTTCGCAGATTCTTCATATTCTTAGCACGCCGGACGATATTTTTGAAAACGCCTATAACTATCTTGTGGTTACCTTTGCAGGCATTCCCCTTATGATCTGCTATAACTATATGGGCGGAATTCTGCGTGCAGTAGGGGATTCTAAAACACCCCTTTATTTTTTAATATTTTCTACAGTCTTTAACCTGGGCCTTGATGTGCTTTGCGTCATGTGCTGGGGACTGGGTGTTCTGGGTGCAGCCCTTGCTACTGTAGTTTCCCAGGGGCTGTGCGGCGTTTTGTGCTTTATATTTATCTGCAAGAAAGTTGAAGTATTAAGGATTTCTAAAAAGGATTGTGTGTTCAGCAAAAAGTCCATGGTCACCCTTTTGTCCATGGGAATTCCTATGGGACTTCAGTTTTCCATTACTGCCATTGGAAGCATGATTTTGCAGAGTGCAAACAACAGCCTTGGTTCCGTTTATATTTCAAGCTTTACGGCTGTTACAAAGCTTAAGCAGTTTTTCTTTAGTCCTTTTGATGCCCTTGGCGTTGCCGTTTCTACGTTCTTAAGCCAAAATCTTGGCGCAAGAAAAAAAGACAGGATTATAAAGGGCCTGTGGCAGGGAACTGCAATCGGTGTTGTTTACGGCCTTCTTTTAGGAATACTTTTATGCAACTGCGGTTCTAAACTTGCAGAGCTGTTTGTAAAAAAAGAAGAAACAGAAGTGTTGAAATATGCCGGTGAATATGCACGGGCATTGGGAATTTTTTACTGGCTTATAGGATTTTTAAATATCTGGCGGCCGTCAGTGCAGAGCATTGGCTATTCGGGCAAGGCGATGTTTGCAGGTTTCTTTGAACTTGCAGCACGTTCCCTGGTAACATGGATTTTTGTTCCTGTATACGGATATACGGCAATATGCTACGCAGACCCTATGGCATGGATTTTTTCTTTGTGCTTTATAATCCCGGTTATGTTTATTGCACTTAAAAAGATTTAAGCTATAAAGACCCTGGCATTCTCAGGGTGACAAATAAGTTAATTGGCAAATAAAAAAGGCACCCGAAAAGGATGCCTTTCTTTTTATAGCATTACCTGCTGCCTATTATTTTTTCTGGTTATCATTCTTCTTTTTGCTGCTGCTGCCCTGAAGGCTCTTCAAGAGTTCTGTTGCTCTTGTGCGTACAGGTGCTGCATATCTGTAGTTTGTTCTGATTTCAGAAATAGACTGAATCATCGGACCTTTGTCCTGAACGCTTGGTGCAAGCTTTTCGTATGTGTTCAAGATTTCAAGTGCAAGTGAACTTGTAGGGTTAAGGGCTGCATATCTCTTATGGATGAATTCAATCATGTTTACAACTTCGTCGTTGTCGTTAATTCCGATGTCGCCAAGGGAACGGATTGCAGCAGTAACAACCATTGGTTCTTTATCTTCTACGGCAATAGAAACAAGAGTATTCTTTGATTCTTCTGTCTTTACCTGACCAAGAAGATCGCAAGCCTGTGCACGAACATCAGGGAAGTTGTTCATAACGCGGCCGTTTGTTCTGGCTGTTGTCTTTACGCCTTCACCTGCAAGACGGCTTAAAGAAGCAATAACTTCCGGAGAAGTTCTTCCGCCTTCTACAGCGTCCTTAAGGTAGCTTAATGCAACCATCTTGTTATCATAGTCATCTGATGATGCAAGTTCTCCGATGATTGTATCTTCGGCACTTGACATGTATTCATCTTCTACTGTTGTTTCTTCTTTCTTCTGATTCTGGCTCTGAACTGTCTGTTCCTGTGCAAACAAACTGCTTGAAATTAAAACGCTGCATGCGCAAGCAACAAATTTAGTTACCTTCATAATATGGTTCCTCCTTGTGGAATCTTTATAATTCTATAATATTCTGTTTAAAAAATCAATGATTTTTCAGCTTGGATTCTTTGGCAATACAAGCTTCCATTTGTCGTTAATTTTTGTAAAAGAGTAGTATACTATATCTTTATCGTCTTCTGCCTGAACAACATTAACTTCTGTTTGTGTATCATAGCGGATTTCGTTTACAGTATGGCCTTTTCTTGCTGGAATAAATACAAATTTAAAGTAATCTTCAATAGAATTAAGCCTTAATCCTTTTTTAGGAAGACGCTGAGATGCCTTTGAAAGGTTTGGCCTTTTAGACCAGTAAGAATAGCTTTCAGGTGAAAGGTAAGAAACCCAGCCTTTAAAGTCTCCGTTCTTCATGTAAAGGTCAAGATCCTTGATAATCTGAATGATGCGTGCCTTGTCTTCTACGAAAGTTTCCTTTGTAACAGAAACGTTTGTTGTAGAGCGCTGGTATTCATCTTCTTCCTTTTTTTCAGGAACAGGCTCTTCTACAACTGCAGGTTCTTCGGGAACTTCTTCAACAGGAGCCGGTTCTTCTACAACAGGTTCCGGCTCTCCAGGTGCAGGAGCCGGTTCTTCAATAACAGGTTCCGGCTCTACAGGTGCAGGTGCCGGTTCTTCAATAACAGGTTCCGGTTCAACGGGAGCAGGAGCTGGTTCAACAGGCGCTGACCCGCATGCAGAAATTAAAAATGCAAATACAGATGCTGCAAAAATTGAATAAATATACTTCATCATAACTTCTATTTTAATACGCATTCTATTATTGGTCAATTTTTAATGAAAAATTTTGTAATAATTTATGTTTATTCCATGTAAATGACTTATTGAAAAACCTGTTCCTTTAGAATATATTCTTGCTTATGATAAAAGCTGTATTTGCAGGAACTTTTGATCCGCCTACACTGGGTCACCTTAACATTATAGAAAGATCTTCAAGGCTGTTTGACCAGCTTGATGTTTTAGTATCAGTCAACCCGGACAAGCGGACACTTTTTTCTGACGTAGAAAGGCTTAACATGCTTGTTGAACTTACAAAGGGTCTGCCTAACGTAAAGGTAAGCATATGGAATTCCCTTGTAGTAGATTACTGCAAAAAAGAAAATGCAACGGTGCTTGTAAGGGGAGTGCGCAATGCCATGGATTTTGCCCACGAATTTGACCTTTCCTTAATGAACAAGCAGCTTAGTTCCAATATAGAAACACTATTTTTGCCTACGGAACAGAAATACTTTCTGGTGCGTTCTTCAAGCATAAAGGAAGCAGCACGCTTCGGCGGCGACATTAGCAAAATGGTTCCCCCTCTTGTTGAAAAGGCACTAAAGGAAAAGTTCTGCTGATATTTAGTCAAATCTGACAAAATTTGCTTAAATGTCATAAAAAAACAGTAAATTCAATTGACAAATGTTTTATAATGCCTGTATAATTCTTGACATTAAAAGGTAATCTGTAGTAATATCAACAACGTTATACAGATAACTTAATCAAGATAGCGAGGTTATATACTATGGCAGTACCTAGATCCAAAACATCAAAGGCCGTA
>JALELH010000046.1 GCA_022768865.1 Spirochaetia bacterium | reverse complement strand
TCACGGGCAAGTCGCTTGTAGCCACACTTTCCTTGCTCATATTTTCCTACGACTTGCAGCTTGAAGTCAATGCTGTATTTTTGATTATTCCCCATTTTTACACCTCCGTGGGTGTCCTGATTTATGGGGTCAGTTCACTATCATATTTTTATAAAGGACAGGTCATGCTTTATAATATTATTATTGCTCCCATTGAAAAAATCGTCTCCTGGGTATTTTACTTTATCGAAAGGACTTTAGAAGGCAAAAGTTCTTTTGCCGTTATCTGTGCAATTATTGGCGTAAGCATTGCAATTAACTTTCTGGCACTACCACTTTACAACATTGCAGATGCCTTGCAGGAAAAGGAACGCAGCCTGCAGAAGAAAATGGAAGGCCGCCTTGCCCGCATAAAAAAGGCATTTAAAGGCGACGAACGTTTTATGATGATAAGCACCTATTACCGTGAAAACGGCTACCATCCCCTTTATGCACTGCGCAGTTCTCTTTCTATATTAATTGAAATCCCCTTTTTTATTGCGGCATACCATTTTTTAAGCCACTGCGAACTTCTTAAAAATGTTTCATTTTTCATATTTAAAGATTTAGGCAGTGCAGACCATCTGTTTTCTTTTTCCATTGCAGGTAAACTCTTCTATATAAATGTGCTTCCAATACTGATGACGGCAATCAACCTGGTTTCTGCAATAATTTACACAAAAGGCTTCCCTATCAGAGAAAAATTGCAGACTTTTGTTTTAGCGGCAGTCTTTTTAGTTTTGCTTTATAACTCCCCTAGCGGACTTGTTTTTTATTGGATATTGAATAACTTGTTTAGCCTGGCTAAAAATGTAGTGCTTAAGACAGGCAAAGGAAATCAGGTTGTTTTCTGGTGCATAGGTGCTGTACTTTTAGCCGGAAGCATTCTGCTTACAAAAGACGCAACACACTGGAAAGCTGCCGTTTTAATGTGTGCTAATGTATGCTATTTTATTTCTCCTTTTGTCTATAAAATTATTTCAAAGAGGATTGGCATTAAATTTAATTTCTTGCATCCAAATAAGTCTTATCTTGTTATTTTGATTTTAGCTGGACTTGCAAGCGCAATCCTTGCAGGACTTGTTTTACCATCAAGCACCATTGCTACAAGCCCTATTGAGTTTTCTTATTTGGGAAACATAGCAAAACCGACCGCATTTGTCTGGTCAGCTTTCTGGACATTCACAGGATTTTTTGTATTCTGGCCAGTGGCAGTCTTCAAAATGTTCGGAATAAATGTAAAGAAATGGCTGCCGCTTGTAATGCTTGTAATTTTTGTAATGTGCTTTTTGGACGCCTTTATCTTCAAGGGTGAATACGGAAATTTAAATGCTGTTTTTGATGTTGAAAACATTATGACAATTGGAGGATTTTCAGTTAAAAATCTTTGCGAATTCGGTGTTTCTGTATTGTCTGCCATTTGTTTTATTCTCCTGCTGCTTAGGCTAAAGGCAAACTTAGTATTACAGGTTGTACTATTTTCTGTCTGTTTGGGACTTGGTGCTTTAAGTGCGACAAAATTAAACAAAATAAATAAAGTATTTGAAGAATACAGTGTCAATACGGAAGAAGCAAGAAATAAAAAACTAACCGATAAAATAGAGCCTGTATATAATCTTTCAAAAACCGGTAAAAACGTAATTGTTCTTTTCCTTGACAGGGCAATTTCAGTGTTCCTGCCATACGCCGTGCAGGAAATACCGGAGTTAAAAGACCAGCTTGCAGGCTTTAGCTTTTATCCAAACACTGTAAGTTTTGGAACATATACAGACCAGGGATCACCTGCCATGGTTGCAGGATATGAATATTCCATGGATAAAATCAATGCCAGAAAAGACGAACTGTTAAAAGACAAGCACAACGAAGCATGGCTTGTAATGCCATGTCTTTTTGCAGATGCAGGCTATGAAGTTACTATTACAGATCCATCAGAACCAAATTATTCATGGAAAGGTGATTTAAGTGCATTCAAGAAATATCCTGAAATAAACGTAAGGGAAATTGAAGGAAAATATTTAAATTACTATTCTGAAGAAAAGTTGTTACAGAAAAAAACAGCAGATTTAAGCCTTTTATGCAAAACATCCATTGTAGATTTTAGCATGGTTCAGATTTTGCCGGCATTTATAAGATGCATTTTTTATAAAAATTGCAAGAATGTTACTTACAGAAGTGTCACTGGATTTGCAGAATCTTTTTCAAGCCTTTATTGTTTACCTGAAATTACACAATATAGTAGCAGTAAAAACACATTTACCTTTATAGAGAATGATACAACTCATAATCCTGAATATTTAAATCCCCCATTTTACGATGCACCTGCAGAAAGTGACGCAGACAAAGCACCAGGATTATATGGCGTAAAAGATGATATTACTGCAATTCACTATCACGCATTTGTAGCTGCATTAAAGCAGGCCGGCAAATGGTTTGATGAGTTACGTAAAAACGGAGTATACGACAATACAAGAATAATCATTGTTGCAGACCATGGACGCAACATTCAGCTTAAAGAACTGGAAAAATTCACTGACAAAGAAATTGCCTGTTTTTTGCCTCTATTAATGGTAAAAGACTTTGATTCAAACAAACCTCTTTCAATAAAAACTGATTTTATGACAAATGCAGATACAATTTTTGCTGCAAAAAAAGGTCTGGGTCTTTCAGATATTAATCCATTTACAGGAAAAGAATTGAAACAGCAAAAAGAAAACGGTGTAAATGTTTATTACAACATTGGAAATAATGAATGGAATCCTACAAATATGACAGGAAAAAAACAATTTTCTATAGACGATAAATCCGCCTACCACGTAAAGCCCGGCAACATTTTTGACCCGGACAACTGGATTCCTTTAGACAAATACAAGGCACAGCAGGCTCAAAAGGAGGCAGAATAATGACTTTCCCATTTTTACTTTACATAGATCCTGGCACCGGCAGCATGCTTGTTTCTCTCTTTATCGGAGTTGCCCTGGCAGTTTCCTTTAGTGTGCGTGCCTTAGCCGTTAAAATCAAGTTCCTGCTTTCAGGCGGAAAGGTAAAGGCAGAAGAAAAGCAGAATGCTCCTTTTGTAATATTCAGCGACCATAAACGTTACTGGAACATATTCAAGCCCATCTGCGATGAATTTGAAAATCGTAAGATTCCGTTGGAATTTTACACGGCAAGCAGCGACGACCCTGCCCTTACAGCAGAATATAAATATGTAAAGACCCACTTTTTAGGAGAAGGCAACAAGGCATTTGCACGTTTAAGTTTTATAAATGCAGACATCATGCTTTCTACAACACCAGGCTTAGACGTATACCAGTGGAAGAAAAGCAAAAAGGTAAAATGCTATGTTCATATTCCGCATACTGTTGATGACCTTTCAGGCTACAGAATGTTCGGACTTGATTTTTATGATGCTGTATTGACAAGCGGACAAAATCAGACTGAATTAATCCGCACAATAGAAGGCATGCGTAACATTCAGAAAAAAGAACTTTTTACTGTCGGATCTGTTCCCCTTGATAACCTTGCAGCAAGACTAAAGCATAATCCGTCTGTGCAGAACAATGGAACAAAAACAATTCTTGTTGCACCTAGCTGGGGTGTAAGCGGAATTCTTTCCCGTTTTGGATCAGAACTTTTAGAAGCACTTGAAAAAACAGGATTTAATATTATTGTTCGCCCTCATCCGCAGACTGTAGTTTCTGAGCAGAATATCCTTCAGCCTTTACAGGAAAAATTTAAAGACAGCAAAAATATTATATGGAATTTTGACAATGATAATTTTGAATGCTTAAGCAAGGCAGACCTTTTGATTACAGACTTCAGCGGAATTATCTTTGACTATTTGCTTGTTTTTGATAAGCCGCTTTTGTATGCAGACACAAAGTTTGACACACTGCCATACGATGCAGATTGGCTTACAGAACCTATGTGGACTTTACGTGTTCTTCCCAAAATCGGAAAACAGCTGGAACAGTCTGATTTTGCAAACATAAAGGAAGTAATTGAATCAGCCATTGAAAGTGAAGAATTCAAAAAAGGCCGAGATTCAGTCCGCAATGAATGCTGGGAAAACCGCCTTAACGCAGCAAAATCAGCGGTAGACTGGATGATAGATAAACAGAAAAAGCTTTCAGAAAAAGGAGAAAACTAATATGCAGGCATTAATTTTGGCAGCCGGAATGGGCAAAAGGCTTGGCAAATATACAAACAATGCAACAAAGTGCATGGTTCCTGTAAACGGCAAAACCTTAATTGAATACAGCATAGAAGCCATTATGGCAGCCGGAATAAAGAAACTTGTCCTTGTAACAGGCTACAAAGGAGAAAAGCTCCGCTCATTTGTAGACGGCAAAAAGTTTGGAATAGAAATTGAATATGTAGAAAACCCCGTCTACGACAAGACTAACAACATATATTCACTGTATCTGGCACTTGATAAACTTCTTGAAGATGACACCGTTCTACTTGAAAGTGACCTGATTTTTGATAAACAGGTTTTAAAAGATCTGGTTGAAACCCCTGACAAAAATCTTGCCGTAGTTTCTCCTTTTGAAAGCTGGATGGACGGAACTTGTACTCTTTTAAACGAAAAAAATGAAATCATAAGCATTTTGGACAAGGCAAAATTCAACTGGCAGAACACGACAGGCTATTATAAAACGGTAAACATCTACAAGATTTCAAGGGAATTTTCCAGAAACTACTATGCACCTTTCCTAAAGGCATATCAGCAGGCATTTGGTAAAAACGAATATTACGAACAGGCATTGAAGGTAATTTCATTTTTAGACTGCACTTCATTAAAAGGATTCCCTGTAGACGGAACAAAATGGTATGAAATTGATGACCCGGCAGATCTTGCAATTGCAGAAACAAGGTTTGCAAATCCACAGCAAAAACTATCTCTTTTGCAGAAAACTTACGGCGGCTACTGGCGTTATCCAAGCATGCTTGATTACTGCTATCTCGTTAATCCATATTTTCCGCCTAAAAAGATGGTTGATGAACTGACTTCTAACTTTGCAACGCTATTAACACAGTATCCTTCAGGTCAGGCACAGCAGAGTCTGCTTGCTGGAAAAATATTCGGTGTTGAGCAGGACTGTATTGCCGTTGGAAACGGAGCCGCAGAACTAATTAAGGCACTTGGACAGAAAATAACAGGTAAAATTGCTGTTTCGCGTCCAACCTTTAATGAATATCCGGAACGTTTCGGCGATGCAGAAGTTGTTGATGGTCCTGTAAAAAAAGATTTTTCATATACAGCAGATGATATTCTAGAAACTGTAAAAAAAGAAAACTGCAATGCCGTTCTTTTAATAAACCCGGATAATCCTAGCGGCAATTTTATAGGCAAAAATGACGTCCTTAACCTTTTAGATGAATTAAAGAAGATGAATATAACTCTATATTTTGATGAATCATTCATTGACTTTGCAGAAAAAGAAAACCGCTACACCATGATTAAACAGGATATCCTGGAAAAATATCCGAACCTTGTTGTAATAAAGTCAATAAGCAAAAGTTACGGAGTTCCGGCTTTGCGGCTTGGAGTTTTGGCAAGTTCCAATAGGGATTACATAAAGTGGATTAAAAATGAAGTTGCAATATGGAACATAAATTCCTTTGCAGAAAACTTCCTGCAGATTTATGACAAATATAAAAGCAGCTATGCAGCTGCCTGCGATAAAATTGCTGAAGAACGCAGCCGCTTTGTTAATGAACTGAATAAAATAGAAAAACTTTATGTATTCCCAAGTAAGGCAAATTTTGTTCTGTGTGAAGTAAAAGACTTTAGTGCTAAGAAACTGGCAGAAGTTCTTCTTTCAAAATACAACATTTTTATAAAGGAACTTTCAAACAAGAAAGGCTTAAGCCAGGGGCAGTATATTCGCCTTGCTGTTAGAAATATAGAAGACAACAACCGACTGATTGCCGCTTTAAAAACAGAACTGGTATAAAAAAAAGGAAATGGTTAGGGTTTAATTAAAACCCGCCATTTTCAAAAGCACGTGCTATATAATAGGATGGTTCATAAAAGGCACTGCAATTATAGTCATCAAGTTTATCACAAATCCAGCTGTTGTATACTTTTATAATTCCATCAGCATAGTCTTCTCCTGGTTGCAATGTATTTACAATGAGCCTGGAATAAACTTTACCCATCTGCAATTCTGTCGGAATTATTTCTGCAATGGTTCTGTCAACATCCGTAATGTCAAAGTTACCGCTTTCAAGGTTATACTGCACAGTCCATTCATGCACTACTTCTTCCGGGTTTTTACAGTGCATCACATTTGCCACGCTTAGCTGATGAACAATATTTTCTTTACCTAAAGCATTTACAACACATTTATTGTGCTGCTTTAATTTTCTTGCCGTGCGTTCTATCATGTAGCAGACAAAATATAAATCATTTTTTGTAATTTCTTCATCAGGAAAATAAAGGTTATTCATTGCAGACTCCTGTCCACTTAAGTGTTTTCAAAGATTCCTGCGTACAGAAAACAATCTGATGTGTCGGATATTTAAATTTTATTAATTCCCAGAAAGCCGCTTTTGAAATTCGTCCTTCACTATAGTCTTCCACATAATCCCATACCTGATCATCTGCCATAGGACCTTCTACAATGTCAAATCCATGCTCTATACCTCGCCGGCATTTTACAACAAATTCCAGCCAGTCTTCACAAATTTCTTTAAAACTTAATATTCTTAAATCTGGATTTTCTTCATAAAGATAGCAGTTTACTATTGGATTTTTACCTCTGGTATTGGCCCAGCGTTTTGCCTGCTTTAAAAGACCGGTACAATAAAAGCCATAACCAAAATCCTTAAAAAAACCGTTTTGCAAAACCTTAGGTTCCTGAACAATAACATTGCTTCCATGGTATATAATTTGATTTGACATTTATTTACAAAGCTCCTGTTTAAGTATAAAGCAAAGAAGCTGTTTTTGCTACAGGACTTCAGAACAGAAAGAATGTTTAAGTTTTTAAATTTATTTATGGACATAAATAATCACAATGCGTAAGGACTTATGTATATAATTGAGATTTTACGTTCCTTCCATTATAATGGCATAGTAGAATCTTATTTATAAAACCTTGCTTTGCAGGAGTAAACTTATGAAATTTCCGGTAGGCGTTCAGGATTTTGAAGCTTTAAAAAGAGACAACTTCGCGTACGTTGATAAAACGGCGCTTGTTTACCAGCTTGTAAACAGCGGGAAATATTATTTTTTAAGCCGTCCGCGCCGCTTTGGCAAAAGCCTTCTGCTTACTACCATTAAGGCATATCTTGAAGGCAAAAAAGACTTATTCAAGGGGCTTGCCATAGAAAGCCTTGAAAAAGACTGGACAAGCTATCCCATTTTGCATCTTGATTTGAACAACGAAGACTACACACAGGAAAACGGACTTGATTCAGTATTAAACCGCAACCTTGTAAACTGGGAAAAGGCATATGGTCATGAACCTTCAGAAGATACACCAGCCGCACGCTTTACAGGCGTTATTAGGCGTGCTTATGAAAAGACAGGCTTGGGCGTCGTTGTTTTAGTTGATGAATACGACAAGCCTTTGCTTCAGAATCTGGACAATGAAGCTTTGCAGGACAAAAACCGCAATATGCTTAAAGGCTTTTATTCAGTCTTAAAAACCATGGACGGCTGCATTAAGTTTGCATTTTTAACGGGCGTAACTAAGTTCAGCAAGGTAAGCATTTTCAGCGACTTGAATAATTTAGACGACATTTCAATTATAGAAGACTATTCTACTGTCTGCGGAATTACTGAAAAAGAACTTCATTCATATTTTGATGAAGCCGTAGAAAGCATGGCGCAGAAAAATAAACTTTCAAAAGATGAATGCTATGCAAAGTTAAAAAAGCAGTATGACGGCTATCATTTCTGTGAAAATTCAGAAGGAATGTATAATCCGTTCAGCATAATCAAGGCATTAAAAAACCGTGAATTCAAGAACTACTGGTTTGAGACAGGCACACCGACAATGCTCGTGCAGATTATGAAGGCATGCAAGTTTAACTTGAATGATTTAGAGAAAAGCCGTGTTACTTCGGACTTGCTCGGCTCGATTGATTCAATGAATAAAACTCCGCTGCCTTTGCTTTACCAGAGCGGTTATTTAACAATTGCAGACTACGACGAAAGTTTTGGAGAATACACACTTGATTTCCCAAACCAGGAAGTTGAAGACGGCTTTATAAACTTTCTTTCAAGGTTTTATAAAAGCGATGAAGCTGAAACAGAGTTCAGCATAAGGAACTTTATAGAAGACATAAAATCCGGCAAGGCAGATCAGTTTATGTTCCGAATGCAGGCTTTCTTTTCCGGCAACGATTACCGTGTGGCAGGCAATGTGGAACTTTATTTTCAGAATGCACTTTATATTTTAATAAAGCTTATGGGCTTTCATGTGCAGGTAGAAAGAGCCACAAGTAATGGCAGAACGGATTTTATAATTTTTACAAAAGATTACATTTATATAATGGAATTTAAATTAGACCAGGGGGCAAAGGCAGCAATGCAGCAGATAAAGGACAAGAAATATGCAGAACCTTATTTGCTGGATGGCCGCAAAATAACATTAATCGGCGTAAACTTTTCCAAAGAAAAACGCACGATAGACGACTGGATTGTGGAGCCCTTGTCCTGATAAACGCAAAATTTCATACGTATAAAAAAAATTTTTATACGTATAAAGGGGGTAATTTCATACGTATAAACGTAAAATTTCATACGTATAAACATAAATTTTCATACGTATGAAATTGAAAAAAAGCCCAAAAAACCCTTATGAAATTTCTAGGAAATCAAATTCTTCCCCAATATATTTTTTCATATTCTAAAGCAACTTTATCCCATGAATAATTCTGATGAATGTAATCTGATGCTTCTTTTATCATGGGGTAAAGAACCTTTCTGCCCTGCTCTTTTACCATCTGTATAAGCTTTTCTAAAAGTTCAGAAAGTTTTTCTGCGGAATTAGGTTGGTAAAGCCAGCCTGTTTTGCCGTCTATGATTTTTTTTAGGCCGCCTGTTCCATGGGCTACAGGAAGTGTTCCAAAAGTCTGTGCAATAAAGTCTTCAAGGCCGCACGGTTCAAACCAGCTTGGATGCAGGGAAAAATCTGCGGCGGCTATGGCAAGGCGTGCAGAAACTTTTTCGTAGCCTTTAAGGTATATAACGCTGCCTGCAAATTTTTTTGCCATATAAGCAAGGCGTTCTTCTAGTTCCGGCGAGCCCTGGCCTGCAAAAATAAACTTTACATTCAGATTTTTGTATAAAAGTTTTTCTGCAGCGTCGCACATTACTTCTATTCCTTTCTGATGGACTACCCTGCCGTGGTAAGCAATGTAAACAGAATCTTCTTCTTTATCTGAATCTATGTAACCATATTGGGTAAGTTCTGCAGGCAGGCTGTCATTATTTTTTGAAGCAAAGTTCTGCAAAAGATAGGCTCTGCCTTTATATTTGCCGTCAAGTTCAAGTGCAGAAGGATTATAGGCAAAGGGCAAAAGGGATTTTTTTGTATCAAAAGGTTCATAGCGCGAAAAATCTATGCCGTTGGTAATTCCTGTTATATGGATTTTATTTTTATTGAATGCTTGGGATAAACCGGCTGTATCAGTTCTGTCTTCTAGTATTTCTTTTGCGTATTCCGGAGAAACCGTTGTTATTGTGGAATTAAAGCCTGCAAGGATAAAAGGTTCAACAGTTTCTGCACCTGCATACTGGCAAAGTCCTTTTTTAAGGTAGTCTTCGGCTAATCCTGTATAGAACACGGCATCTTTAATACTGGCAAAACTGTGATGATAACCGGGCCCTGCATTGTGAATGGTAACTACAAATTTTACTTTGCTGAAACTTTCAGAAAAATATCCGTAGGAAGCCACCATGGCAGTTGCTGCATCCTGACAGTGAACTACATCTGGAATGCTGTCTGCACAGTAAAGTTCACCGTATTTTATTACGGCTTTCTGGAACAGGGTGTTTAAAAAGTTTACGTCAAAATGCCCCTGGCCCTTTTTATGTTGCGGGTTTTTAAGTTCGTCTTCTTCTGTATAAGTGTAGACTGCTTTTTTTTCTGTAAAGGACGGGTGCCTTATAAAAACAATGTTTACTCCGTTCATTATACCGGTAAAGAAAAAAACTTTTTCCGTTTTATTGCAAAGTTCAATTTGTGCAGGATAGTTTTCCAAACCTGCATTGCATTCCTTGACATTTGATAAATCAGTGCAGCCATAAAAAGGTATGAATAAAGTTACTTTATGGCCAAGCTTTGCAAGGCTTTCGCAAAGAGATGTGGCAACGTTTTTTACGCCGCCGGCTTCTGCAATGCCTGCATATTCCCTGGAAACAAGCCATATATTCATTTTATTGTCCTGATTTTTTCTTAAAGTCTAGCCTTAGAACTTCTGCACCGTTTATGTAAACCATGTGAGGCTTCGAATTTTCTTCCATATATAAAGTTACTAAAACACGGATGCAGTTTTTGAGCATGCCTTTAATTTCAAGTTCCGGCATGGCAAAAAGTGCAACTTTAGATGTATCAATGCCGGTGTCGCTATGGCGCAGGGCAAAGCACGGGTTCATTACGTCAAGTTCTTTTGTCTGCGTAAACTGGATTGAAACTAAATCTTCTGCCTTTACCTTATTCTGTTCAAAAAGCTGGCGGCACATATCGCCCACGTTTTTAAGAATGTCTTCTTTTGTATTTTCCGAACAAACGGCACCCCTTAGGGCATAAAGTCTTTTCATTTTCTTATCCTTGATTTTAATTTATTTTACGCTTTTAAGGGCATTTATAATTGCAGCGGCATCTCCTGTTTTAAACATGTCCTGAAGGTTCGGGTATGTTTTCATAAGGCTGCCGATTTTTTCAAACTGCTTCATGGTTTTGTCCATTTCTACATAGGATTCGGCATTTTTTTCTGCCTGCTGTTCAAGTTTTTCCTGCAATACTTTTTGGAATGAATCATAAGAAGATTTTGCCTTATTATAAAGTTCAATGTCTGGTATCTTGCAGTCAGAAATTTCTACAGAAGAAATTGCCATTCCCTTAAATTCATTTTTATTGTTCATTAAAATTTCAAGAATACGGCTTTCTGCAAGTGCAGCCGGCTGAACAACTGCACCCGTATTGTTTTTTATGATAGCATCTGCCAAAAGGCCAGCTGCTATTTTAGATTTTATGCCGTAGTATTCCTGAAGGTCTTCATTTGTGCGGATTTTGTTTGCCTTGTATAGTGCAAGAATTTCTTCCGGTGTAATGCTCATTGAAATATTAAGTTTTATGTTATATGAAAAATCTGCATCTGCTGCAGCAAAATCTTTATAGACTTTAGAAGACGGAAGTTCGCCTGCAACGGTTTGATTTGTTTTATATGGTGCAAGGTCAAAAGTTTCAAGGTTTACGTTAGTAGGCAAAAGACGTTCCCATCTCCATGCAAAAACACCAGGCACAACGGGCTTTTCATAAATGCCGCTTGTTTTAGATGTCATTACGGCACAATAACCGGGCTTTACACGGAATGTTACCCAGCCGATATAAAAAACTGCACATGCAAAAACTGCAAGGATAAATATATTCCACAATACTTTCTTTACTTTCATCTTTATTCTCCAGAAGCATAAAATTGAAAATCTTACGCTTATAATTTATAATAAAATACAATTAAACTATTAGGGCGAATGTCGAGTTAATAAAAAAAATTTTTATAGAAAACTAGCCGCCTTTCGGCAGAACCAGTCCAGAAAAAAAGGCTTCCGCACTTCGTTTGTGCAGATTTTTTTTCATGCCTGAACCTGCCTACGGCGTCTATTTACAATAAAAACTTAATTTGTAAATAGTTTCTAAACTCGACATTCACCTTACTGACTATATTTTACTATAAAAGTATGATTTTATAAAGACTATGGCAAAAAACATATTCAAAGAAGCCTTAAATAAATCTTTCCTCTTCAAGCTTACCTGCCGTACAAGTCTTTTTCTTGCATCTTTTTTAGTTGTTCTTTTTTCTTTCTATTTGAGTGGCAATTTTCAGAACTTTCTTGATTCTACCCTGCTTTTTGTTTTGTTTTTATGTTCCTTAGACAGCATTGCACTGTTTCTTTTTTCTCTTGCAGGCATTTTTGAAAGCATTGTCCTTTTTTTTATCCAGAAGAAAAAAAGATACTGGATTTATTTTTTTGTTTTTATTCTGTCTGCCATATTGACGGCGGCTGTTTTTTTGGTTGCCCGAAGCCTTTCTATTTTAACTATGGGAACAGAATAAAACTTTTGCAGTAAAGGGGGTATAAATTAAAAAACTTCCTTTCTGTGCCGTAAGTTTTATGGGCTTTCCTTCATCAAAATATTCTTTGCATATTCTGTTGGAAAGGCTTGGCATTCCTTTTGCAAACAATGTATTCCATTCAAAGCCCTGGCATTCAAGTTTTGTATTTTCATATTCAGAAGAAATTCTTGAAACAGAAAGCCTGTCTTCATAGCCAACACTGGATATTTCCATAGAACAGCCTGTGCCACAATACCATATTACCTGCTGTCCGCAAAGCCAGATGTCTGCATGATATTCCCTTGAAAAAGAATCAAACAGTGCCATAAAATGATCCGGCCTGCCGCCGTTTCCGCCGCATAAAATTACTTTGCCGTCTTTGCCTGCAACTTCCCTTGCCTTCATCAATGCAAGTTCGGAATCCGTATAGTCTTTGTCATGGGAATATATTTTTTTCTGGCAGTCATATTTTCCTAAAATCTTTCTGTCTGAAACGCTGTCAAAGTCTCCTGTTAAAAAATCCGGTGCTTTTAATTCAATGCCTGCACTTTTATAAGTTTCGTAAGTATCAAGTCCTGAATCTGCTGCAATTATGTAATCTGCTTTTATATTGCTGAAAAAAAACTTAGCGTCTTTTGCATCCGGTGATTCGCCGCCTGTAAAAATCAAAACTGTCATAATAGAATTTTCCTTTTTAATGTGGTAAAACTATATCATGTTTTTCTGTAAAAGTGTAAAAATTCCAGACAATCTTAAGAAAGTAGGCAATATTTTTAATGACCATGGTTTTACCGTTTATTTAGTTGGCGGTGCCGTACGTGATATGCTTATGGGTAAAGATGTTCATGACTATGATCTTGCAACAAATGCAAGACCGGAACAGGTTATGTCTGTTTTTAAAAAAGTAATTCCTACAGGCATTCAGCACGGAACAGTAACCATACACATTTTTGGAATGGAACTGGAAACTACAACTTTCAGGACAGAAGCGGACTACAGCGACGGGCGTCATCCGGATAAAGTTGAATATGCAGGAACCATAGAAGAAGATTTAAGCCGCCGTGATTTTACCATGAATGCCATTGCCGCAGATTTAAAGACAGGTAAAATAAAAGACCCTTTTAACGGCATAAAGGATATAAAAAGAAAAATAATCCGGACTGTAGGCAATCCTCTTGAACGTTTCGGAGAAGACGGTTTAAGGCCCGTGCGTGCCGTGCGTTTTGCAGGCCAGCTTGGATTTACAATAGAAAAAGAAACTCTTGCAGCAATTTCAAATCCATCTGTCGTAAGCAAAATAAAGTCTATCTCTATAGAAAGGTTTCATGATGAATTCTGCAAGATGATGAAAAGCCAAAAACCCAGCGTCAGTTTAAAACTTCTGGAAGAACATGGGCTTATGGAACTTTTTATTCCTCAATTCAAAGTATGCCGCGGATGCACACAAAGCGACAAAAGGGGCTTTCATGAATTTGATGTGGCAGACCATATTCTTTATGCCTGCGACGGTGCACCAGAAGACAATCTTATTGTCCGCCTTGCTGCCTTTTACCACGACATAGGAAAGCCGGAAGCAAAGACTGTTGAAGTTAAAGACGGAAATGAATACATTCATTTTCACGGTCACGAATCAATTTCTGAAAAAAAATGTATTGAATCCATGAAGGCTTTAAAGTTTTCCAATGAAGAAATAAAGCAGGTAAGCCATCTTGTTAAAAACCATATGTTTTTTTATGAAAGCAACTGGACGGACAGTGCCGTAAGGCGTTTTATTATACGGGTTGGAATGGAAAACTTAGACAACCTTATTTTGCTACGACTTGCAGACATTCATGGAATGCACAATTTGGCTGCAGTTCCTGGAAGCCCAGCTTGGAATAATTTGATAGAACTTAAAGAGCGCATTGCACAAATTGTAAATGAAAAGTCTGCATTAAGCCTAAAAGACCTGAAAGTAAACGGCAACGATTTAATTAATTCAGGAATTCCAAAGGGGGCTATTGTAGGCAAAATTCTTGCAGAACTTTTTGAAACAGTAACGGATTCCCCGGAAATGAATGACCACGACAAACTTATGAACCTGGCAAAAAATATTTATGAAACAAAATATTGCAGCCATTCTTAACAGGAGGAGATATGCTTGAAATAAAAGATTTTATACCTGGCAATGATGAAAAAATAAATCAGCTGTTAAGGTTTACGGCAGAAGTTGACAAAATGACTGCCATTTCACGCCGCACACTTCTTATAGATAAAAGCCGCCGGGAAAACGATGCAGAACATTCCTGGCATATTGCACTTATGGCAATGCTTTTTAAAGATTATGCACCTGCTGGCTGTAATGTTGAGCGTGCCGTAAAAATGTGTATTGTTCACGACCTTGTAGAAATCTATGCAGGAGACACTTTTGCCTACGATGCTTCAGCAAACAAAGGAAAAGCAAACAGGGAAAAGATTGCCGCAGACAAACTATTCGGAGAACTTCCTGAAGACCTAAAAAAAGAATTCATGACTTTATGGGAAGAATTTGATGCAATGGAAACACCGGATTCCAAATATGCCGCTGCCATGGACAGGCTTCAGCCCTTTTTACACAATACCTTAACAGGTGGCCACACATGGCTTGAAGGAAAGCCTTCTTTAGAAATGGTAGATAAAAGAATTGGTCCTGCCATAGAAGCCATGCCTGCCTTAAAGAACTGGTATGAAGCAAATATTAAAAATGCAGTAGAAAAAGGCTGGCTAAAAAAATAATAAAAAAATGACATTTGAGAATTTTTGTATTATAATAAGCAGTAAGAAATAAAATATTTCTGATAAAATTTTTCAGGAGGCACATAATGAGCAAATACGCAGGAACAAAGACAGAAAAAAATCTTCAGGCAGCTTTTGCCGGAGAATCACAGGCAAGAAACAAATATACATATTTTGCTTCTGTTGCAAAAAAAGAAGGATATGAACAGATTTCTGCCATGTTCTTAAAGACAGCAGACAACGAAAAAGAACATGCAAAAATGTGGTTTAAGGACCTTGAAGGCATCGGATCAACTGCTGCAAACCTTAAGGCTGCCGCCGAAGGTGAAAATTATGAATGGACAGACATGTATGAAGGCTTTGCAAAAACAGCAGAAGAAGAAGGCTTTAAGGAACTTGCTGCAAAGTTCCGCATGGTCGGTGCAATAGAAAAACACCACGAAGAACGCTATCGTGCCCTTCTTAAAAACGTAGAAACAGCAGCGGTTTTTGAAAAATCAGAAGTTAAAATCTGGGAATGCCGCAACTGCGGTCATATCGTAGTAGGAACAAAGGCACCGGATGTTTGCCCTGTATGTGCACATCCAAAGGCATATTTTGAAGTATGCGCAGAAAACTACTAAAATTAAGTTCTAAATAAACAAAAAAGGCAGCATTTATTTTCATAAGTGCTGCCTTTTTTTTATGTAGCTAAATGCAGGTCCTGTCCCAAAACTAACGTCATGCTGAATTTATTTCAGCATGACACTATCTGCTAAACTTATTGGACAGCCCTGATTAGTTTACTTATACAGCGGAGAAAGTGTTCCTACTACTTTTTCGTATTCTGCATAAGCCTTGTCGTATGCTGCTACATTTTCCGGTATCGGGTCTGCAGATTTTGAAGTATCAAGTGTAATGTGTTCTGCACACAAATCTGCAATACTGCATTTTCCAGTCTTATTTTTAAGGCACCACAAAGCCTGCACAGCACCGCCTAAAGCTGCAGCTTCGTCCAAAGCAGGAACACGAATCGGCAGATTCATTACATCTGCTGCAATCTGACGCCACAATGGAGATTTAGAACCACCACCGATTAAACGGATTTCCTTTGGCTTAAAGCCAAGTTTGCGGAAAGCTTCAAGACCACCGCGCATGGCAAATACTGCAGATTCAAGGGAAGCCCTGGCAATGTTTGCCCTGTTTGTATTTGCTGTTGTAAGGCCTGTTATGCTTGCCTTTCCGTTTGGAAGGTTTGGCGTGCGCTCTCCGTTAAAGAAAGGAATAACTAAAACTCCTTCAGAACCACATGGTGCTTTTGCTGCAACTTCATCAAGTTCCTTAACTTCAAGATTAAAAATGCCGCGGATAAATTCTGTTGCTACAGTGCAGTTCATGGTGCAAAGAAGCGGAAGCCATCCGCCAGTAGAAGAACAGAAACCTGATAAGCCATTTGCAGGGTCTGAAATAGGCTTGTCTGAATATCCGTAAAGCGTGCCGGAAGTTCCCATAGACATGGTTAAAAAACCGTCTGCTACTGTTCCTGTTCCAACGGCACCCATCATATTGTCGCCGCCACCTGCAGAAACAGGAATGCCTTCAGGAATTCCATAAGCTTTTGCAGCCTGTGCACTAACCTTTCCTGCTTCCTGGTTTGCTTCTATAAGCTTTGGAAGTTTAGCCATTAATCCTGAATCTATAATGTCGCAGATTTTTTTTGACCAGCATCGGTTTTTAGAATCAAATAAGGCAGTTCCGGATGAATCGCCATATTCCATTACATAGGCGCCCGTAAGTTTATAATTAAGGTAGTCATGTGGAAGCATAATGTATGCAAGTTTAGCAAAAGCGTCCGGCTTATTTTTCTTTAGCCACAGAATTTTTGGAGCAGTAAAACCAGGAAGCATCAAATTGCCAAGAGCTTCTACTACGGCTTTATCCCCGCCCGCTGCCTTTGTAATTTCTGCACATTCTGCAGTTGTAGACGTGTCACACCATAGTTTAATGTTATACAAAGGTTTTCCGTCTTTGTCTAAAGGAACAAAACCATGCTGCTGACCTGAAACACCGATTGCTTCTATAGTTTTTTTGTTTTCTGCTGAAAGTTTGCCAAAGCAGACTTCAAGGCCTTTATCAAACCATTCAGTTTTCTGTTCACGTGTTCCGTCTGCTTCTGAAATTAAATCCATAGGGCAGGATGCCTTTTCTATGATTTGTTTTTTTTCGTAGTCGTAAATTACTACCTTCATGCTTTGTGTACCAAGGTCAATGCCTGCAACAGTTTTCATAAAATCCTCCAGAAATGGAAATTATTATTAGTTTATCCTAAGAGCTATATTTGCATTATAAACCCACTTATTCATTTTGGCAACCGGTTGCCGTATTATTATCTAAAAAGCATAAAAAAAAACCGCTGCCTAAAGCAACGGATTTAATTATCAACAAGGCTTTTGCCTGTTATTTTCTTTGTCCGGAAAGTTCTATATAAATTTGATCGGCAAGTCCAAATGCAGAATTCTTTGTCATTGCTTCTGACATGTTGTCATACATCATGTCGTCATACATTTTGCGGGCATATTCGTTGTTATCACCTGAAAGGCTTGTATGCTGGATGGTATTTCTCATGCTTGAAAGCATCATTTTTACCATGTAATTTTCAAGTTCCATGGACTGGGCATAAAGTTCAGAAGTTTTATCTATAACCGGTGTTTTTCCATTGGAACCTTTTGCGTTGGCGGCAAGTCCTTTAGGTGCTGCCTTTTTATCTGCTTCACTTGTAAAAGCACCATAAAATCCCTGTGTATAATCCCCCTGCAGACGATGATTTTTTGAAATCTGGCTTGAAGAAACACCGCTAGTGTTGTTTTCTGCAAGATTCATTGCTGTATTGCGCTGCATTTTTTTTACCATTTCTGCAAATTTAACGGCATCCTTCTGTATAATTGAAGAATCTCTTGCAGCATCTGCATCCCCTAAAGTTCCCGTAACTGCCATTCCAGAAATACCTTTTACACCCATATATACCACCTTATTAAAATTTTCGGCAAAAGTAATGATTTTATTAACTAAATTTGATACACTCTCATTTATGTCATTAGAAAACAAAGAAAATCCACTTGGATATGAAAAAATATCTACACTTTTAAGAAAGTTTGCTGTTCCTGGCGTTATTGCCATGGTTGTTAATTCAATCTATAACATTGTTGACCAGATTTTTATTGGCTGGGGTGTCGGCTATCTTGGAAATGCTGCTACAAACGTTGCCTTTCCTGTTACTGTAATTGCCGTTGCGGTATTTTTATCTTTAGGCGTTGGCGGTGCAACAAGATATTCAATTTACCTTGGAGAAAAACGCACGGAAGACGCTGCTAAAGTTGTAGGCATTGCAATAACTGCTGCCATAGCATTCGGTTTGTTTTATGCCGCTTTTGTCTTTATATTTTTAAAGCAGATGCTTTATGCGTTTGGTGCGACGGATGAAATTTTCAAATATGCATTGCAATATACAAGCATAACAAACATAGGACTTCCTTTTATTGTTGTAATGAATGTAATTACCCATATTGCCATTGCAGACGGTTCCCCAAAATATTCCATGGCATGTATGGTTACAGGCGGAATCATCAATACAATTTTAGACCCTGTCTTTATTTTTGTTTTCCATCTTGGTGTTGCCGGTGCTGCATGGGCTACGGTTATTGCACAGTTTATTTCCTTTATTATTGCCATATGCTACATAAAAAGATTTAAGCGCGTTACATTAAAAAAAGAATATTTTAAACTTAACTTAAAGCAGACTTTAGTTACAATTAAATACGGTATGTCTCAGGGATTGACTCAGTGTGCCATGTGTCTTGTAATGGTATGCATGAACCGCACAATGGTTCATTACGGCGCACTTTCTAAATACGGTGCAGAAATTCCTCTGGCAGC
This sequence comes from Spirochaetia bacterium, assembly GCA_022768865.1. GTDB lineage: Bacteria > Spirochaetota > Spirochaetia > Treponematales > Treponemataceae > Treponema_D. The sequence goes on along the minus strand of JALELH010000046.1, from coordinate 9,289 downwards.
AAGCGGCATTGTAATGAAAATAAATGCCATTGTAATTGCCGTTCTTATCGGTATAATCCAGGGTATGCAGCCTATCATCGGTTTCAATTACGGTGCAAGGCATTTTGACCGTGTAAAGAAAACTTTTTTTCTTGCCATAAAATGTGAACTTATAATTACAATTTTAGCAGACCTTTGCTTTCAGTTTTTTCCTGAAGTGATTCTTTCTATTTTTGGGAAAGGTGACCCGCTTTATATGGAATTTTCAGTTATTTTTATGAAGACTTTTTTAATCTGCCTTCCATTGGGTGCTGTACAGATGCTTTCTTCAAACCTTTTTGCTTCTATCGGAAAATCTGTAAAAGGTGCATTGCTTTCTTTAACAAGGCAGGTAATTTTCTTTATTCCGATTCTTTACGTTTTGCCTTTGCTTTACGGAATGGAAGGTGTTTTGTTTGTAGGACCTGCAGCAGATGCACTGTCATGCTTTACGGCAGTGGGCTGCGTTATTCATGAATTTAAGCATTTTGATTTAAGTGGCAAAAAGCTTTCTGCAGAATCTAAATAATAAAATAAATGCACGCTGTATTTACGCAAAATGATTTTTACATTGAACTGAATGCCTTTGATTCTGATGCCGATGTAGAAATCAAAAACAAATTTGATTCAAATAAATTTAAAGCCCTCTACGATTTAGGCTGGACGGAACGCCCAGTGGACGCAGACTGTTCCTATATTTTCTTGTGGCAGATTTCTGACTGTTTTTTAAAAGCCCTAAGCATGGCAAGGGAAATTGAATTTCAGCGAGAAAACCTGACATTAGATTTAAGTGCAGAAAATTATCATTATCTTTCAGAATGCGTTCCTTTTTCCATTGGCAGTGAATTTGTTGATTCTGCATGGCTTGAAAATATAGTCCGCAACCTGTTAAAAGTATTCCGTTCAGAAATTGCAGATTACAATGGGACAGTGGAAAAATATTTTTCAGAAAAAACGCAGAATCTTCATACACCGGAACGGATATTTTTTCATCTTGTAGAAAACAAGACAAAAACGGAACAGGAACAGATTGACTACCCATTTGCCTTTATTGCTACTTATGCCGTAGAAAATTCAGATAAAACAGTTACACACAGGCCTTTAAAATTTGCATTGGAAGAATACAAGGAAAACCACGACAAGCTTTTATCTTTGCTTTCATGCTTGAATAAAGCCGCAGATGTTTCTTCCTTTATAAATGAAATTGTTGAAAGCGGAGAAATTTTTCATACTTTAAAACTTACACCCCAGGAAACTTACAGTTTTTTAAAGACTATTCCAGAAGTTGAAAAAACCGGTATTCTTTGCCGCATTCCCATTTGGTGGAAAAGGAAATCAGCATCCATAAGGTTAAATATAAAACTTGGAGAAAAATCACAGAAGTTTATTGGCTTTAATACTGTTCTTTCCATAAAGCCGGAATTTGTTTTAGACGGAGAAGTCATTACAGTAGAAGAAGTTGAAAATCTTCTGGAAATGACGGAAGGTCTTGCCCTACTTAAAGGCAAATGGGTAGAGGTAAACAAAGACAAACTTGCAGCCCTTCTTGCAGAATTTCAGCGCATAATGGAAAGTGACCAGAAAATATCTTTGCTTGATGCACTCCATGGAAACGTTTTTGAAAACAAGGATAAAAATAAAAAGTCAGAAGAAGATTCAGAAAAAAAAGATATAAACATAGATGGTGATATTATAATTTCCAATGGAGACTGGCTTAAAACTTTTTTAAGCAACATAAGGGCAGCTGCAACCAACGAAGACATAGAAGTTCCGGAAAACGTAAATGCTACTTTGCGTCCTTATCAAAAAGCAGGCTACAGCTGGCTTGCCGGTATGTATAAATATGGTTTTGGTGCCTGTCTTGCAGACGACATGGGGCTTGGAAAAACCTTGCAGACTTTAACTTTCATGGAATCAATAAGAAGTGCCAAAGGCGGTAGCAAAAAAAAGATTTTATTAATTGTGCCTGCATCCTTAATCGGCAACTGGCAGGCAGAATCAAAAAAATTTACACCTCTTATTTCTATAAAGGTGTTACATGGAAAGCCTGCTGCAAAACTTCAGGCGGAAGCATGTTCTGAATTGGAATTTTTAAATATAACAACCTACGGCATGGCAACAAAAATACCTGCCCTGCAAATGGTAAAGTGGGACTGCATAATCCTTGATGAAGCACAGGCAATAAAAAACCCTGCTTCTAAGCAGACTCAGACAATAAAAAAAATAAATGCAGACATTAAAATTGCCATGACAGGAACACCAATAGAAAACAACCTGACAAATCTGTGGTCAATTTTTGATTTTGCAAATAAAGGCCTGCTTGGTTCTTCCAGTGAATTTAAAAAATTCCAGACAGAATTAAATGAAAACCCTGAAAAGAACACAAAACTTCGTGCCATGATTGCACCATTCTTTTTACGCAGATTAAAGACAGACAAAAGGATTATTTCTGACCTGCCTGAAAAAATAGAAACAACTGATTACATAACATTAAATAAAAAGCAGAAAGCACTTTACACAAAGGCTGTAGATGACTTTACCAAGCGTCTTGAAAAAATAGGGGACGAAAAAGACAGGGATCCAGTAAAGCGCAATGGACTTATGTTTGAAGTCCTTATAAGGCTTAAGCAGATATGTAATCATCCGGATCAGTATTTAGGACAGGAAGAATTTGCTCCAAACGGTAGCGGAAAGTTTGAAATGCTTTCTGAAATTTGCGAAACAATATATGAAAAGCGAGAAAGGGTTTTAGTGTTTACTCAGTTTAAAGAAATGATAGAACCCTTATCAAAATTTCTTGAAGTCATTTTTCATGGCAAAGGACTTACCATAGACGGCAGCACAAAGGCAACAACAAGAACAGAATATGTTCAGAAATTCAATGGAGATGAATACATTCCTTTTATGGTTCTTTCTTTAAAAGCTGCCGGTGTGGGACTGAACCTTGTAAAGGCAAATCATGTAATTCACTTTGACCGATGGTGGAATCCTGCCATAGAAGCACAGGCAACGGACAGGGCATTCAGAATAGGTCAGAAGAAAAACGTTTTTGTCCATAAATTTGTATGCAAAGATACAATTGAAGAAAAAATAAATGAAATGCTTATTTCTAAAACTCGTCTTGCAAAAAGTGTAATCGGTGGTATTGGAGACACAGGAGAAAACCTGCTAACAAAAATGTCTGACCATGAACTTATTGAAGCACTAAGGATGGAATAAAAATGGCATACTACAGTGACTATGACGATTACTCTAACTTCAATAGGCCAAAATATGAAAGTGTTGCAGAAAGAAAAAACAAGGCAGAAGAATATGTAAAAAAAATGGCTGCCAAGGGCATTATTTTTAATCCTGTAGTAATCGACGGAAAACAGATAGCAAAAAAATGGTGGGGAATCATGTGGTGCAAAAATCTTGAACGATATTCAGATTATGCAAACAGACTGCCACGTGGAAAAAGTTACTGCAAAAACGGCAATGTAATTGACTTAAAGATTTTAGAAGGCAAAATCCAGGCTCTTGTAATGGGAAGTGCAAAAAAGCCATACATACTGGAAATAGAAATTGACCCCATAGATCAGGTTAAAGCCCTTGACATTTCATGGCAGTGTTCTAAAAAAATTCACAATGTAGAAAGCCTTGTGCAAGGAGAATTCCCTAAAGACATGGAAGATTTATTTTTTCAGGAAAACGGACTTTTCCCTTCACCAAAGGAAATACATTTTTTCTGCATGTGTCCTGACAGTGCAAAAATGTGCAAGCACGTGGCAAGTGTTCTTTATGCCGTTGGTGCAAAACTAGACGAAGACCCCCTGCTCTTTTTTAAACTGCGCGGAATAGACATAAACACTTTAGTAGAAAAAGCCATAGACAACCGCCTTGAAAACCTTTTGGCCAATGCAGAAAAAGTTACGTCAAGAGTTTACGATGAAGCCGATATTGCAGAACTTTTTCAGCTGTAATTATTAATACATTAATAAAAGTAGCAATGTAGCTGCAATTAAAATTACGCTAAAAAAGAAGCATATGAAGTCGCAAAGTTTGTAATTGTAGTTTTTTAAACAGCTACCTTTTTTTCTGAATTTAAATCCACGTAAATCCGCAGCAATGGCAAGGCTTTGAGTTTTACGGACAGAAGAAACAAGCAAAGGTGCACATAAAGGTAAAATTAAAGCAACTTTCTTAAAAGGATTTTTTGTATCAAGTTCAATACCCCTGGATGTCTGGGCTTCCATAATACCGGCCATTTCTGATGCAAAAACTGGAATAAACCTGATGGCTGTAGTCATGGTAAAGGCATATTTAAAAGGAATGCCAAGTTTTTCTACTAAAGCATTGGAAAGGTCTCCTAATTTTGTAACGCTTAGCATTAAAGCTAATGGAAGAGTTGCACAGCTTAATCTCATTACAAGGCGGAAAGCATTTAACACACCGCTGTCTGTAATCTTTAAAAATTTATATTCGTAAATTACGTTTCCAGTCCTTATACAAAGAACCTGAATAATAAAAAGGAAAACAGATATTTTTATTAAACCTTTAAGCAAAGTAAAAGTTCTTTTTTGAATTCCACATAAAAAACCGGTTATAACGTCTAATGCCAAAAGTGCTAAAAGAAAATAAACGTTACTTGAAACAAAACAGCATACACAAATTACAAAAGCAAAAAATAATTTTGTAACAGGATTCATTTTATGAAAAACTGAATTGCCTGCAATATAATCTAAAAGTCCTTTCATTTTTATTCTCCGTCAAACTGTTTAAGAGCTAAAGAATTTTCTTCCATTACAGGAACAAGTTCTTTAGGATTTCCGTCTGCAATGATTTTACCTTTAGCAACAACAGCCATGCGTCTGGCAAAGTCGCGGACAAGTTCCATATCATGGCAAACCATAATTACAGTAGTTCCTTTTTCATTAAGTTCCTTTACTGCATTCATTAAAGCCATGCACTCTTCGTAATCAAGGCCCGTTGTCGGTTCGTCTAAAATCATTATTTCAGGATGAACGGCAATAATGGATGCAAGTGCAAGCTGCTGACGCTGACCACGGCTTAAGGCAAAAGGTGCCATGGTAGGTTCAAAACCAAAACGCCTAACAATTTCCATTGCCTGCTTTTCTGCATCTTTTATTTTTAATGCTTTTAAACCAAAGGCAATTTCATCAAGAATTGTATAACAGCAAAGCTGCCTGTCCGGGTTCTGGAAAAGAAAACCAATATGCCTTGCAAGAATGCTGTTTCTTGTTTTTTTGCTGTCCAGTCTGCATATTTTTATACTTCCTGCAGAACATTTTAAAATACCACCTATAAGCTTGCTTAAAGTAGATTTACCTGAACCATTTTCTCCAGTAAAAGCAAGGAAATCTCCTTTGTAAATTGTAAAATCAATATCCTTAAGAAGATAATTTTCATCATATCCAAAAGACATTTTTTCAAGGGTTACAATAGGTTCTGCATTAGAAGAATATTTGTTAAAATCCGTCAATGCTTTTTTTATATTTGCTTTAGTATTTATTTTAGTCTTGTCTGCAACTATTTTATCAAGGATTTTGCCAACACGTTCATGGTTTAAACCTAGATATGCAAGTTCATTTCTATGACAAAGGACTTCTTCTACAGTTCCGGAAAAAATAAGTTCACCATGCTTTAGCACTGCAAGTTTTTCTGCATACTCACATAGAAGACGGATTTTCTGTTCTATTACAATTACAGTCAGTCCATACTTTATGTTAAGTTCCTTTATAAGCCTGAAAATATTACGGCTTGCTGCAGGATCAAGTTCGCCAGTAGGTTCATCAAGAACAAGAATTTTAGGACGCAGGGCAAGAATTGCAGCAATGGCAACTTTTTGTTTCTGACCACCGCTTAAACTTGAAATATCACGTTCCCTAAGGTTCTCAATTTTCATTTCCTTAAGAACCCATTCAAGCCTTTTGTATATTTCTTCTTTTTCAAAACCAAAGTTTTCCATGCCAAAAAGAATTTCATCTTCTACTGTGGCGCAGGTCATCTGGCTGTCTATATCCTGAAAAACAGAACCTATTTCCAAAGCAAGCTGGCTGGCATCAGTTTCAAAAACATCTTTTCCGTTTACAAGAACTTTTCCATAGTAGTCGCCTTTGTAATGATGTGGAATTATTCCGTTGATTGCATAGGACAAAGTTGTCTTGCCCGCTCCACTTGAACCTATGATTCCAAGGAATTCTCCGTCCTGCACTTCCAGATTTATTTTAGAAAGTGCTTTTTCTTTTGCGTCAATGTATGAAAAACTAAGGTTTTGAATTTTAATCATTTTAAAGTTGCCTTAAGGGGATAATATAATACCTGAACAATTACGGCATTAAAAAGTGCCGTAAACCCAACAATCGGAACAAATGCTGCAAGTGCTGCAGGATCAGACTTTATTACAACAAGAAGGAATGTTGCATAAATTCCGCCTGAAACAACAGTGCTTAAAAAAGTTGCAAATGCCGGCTTAAATTCAACTTTACCGATTTTTGGCATTGGAATTTTAACAAGCAGGCACATAACTAAGGCACCGAAAAATTCAGAGAGAAAATTTAACCATGGAGTTCCAGGGAAGAACTGACATATTGCACCTGCCAGGATACCAATAATAATTGCCTCTAGAACGTTCGGCTTAATAAGAACAATAGCCATACAATACATGGCAATAATAAAGTTTGGTTTCATGCCAAAGAAGTTTACAAAACTTCCGACAAAGAATTTTAAAACTGCACCCGCCGCAAGAAGAATTGCTATTAAAACAAGTTCACGGATTGAAAGTCCTTTTTTTTCTTCGGCTTTCATTACTCTTTTTTCTTCACTTTCATTCTGAATTATTTCTGACATAAATTGCCTCCGTAAGATTATAGTTTTATAAAAGTGTTCGTTTCTTTTTATAGAAGCAATATATTGCATAAAACAAACTTTGTCAAATTGTTTCTACCAAAAGAAACCCAAAACAGTTGTAAATTTAAGTAATTTAATAGAAATCCCCTAAGTTGAACTACCTTAGTTTTTTACATATAATGGAAACATTATGGAAAATATTAAAATCAAGAATACAAGACGCCTTATTACTTCGGCACTCCCTTATGTAAACAATATTCCTCACCTTGGAAACCTTATACAGATGCTTTCCGCAGACGTTTATGCAAGATTTTGCAGAAGCCGCGGATATGAAACAATGTATATCTTTGGAACTGATGAATACGGAACAGCAACAGAGACCCGCGCATTGCAGGAAAATAAAACACCGCGCGAACTTTGTGATTACTACTACGAAGAACACAGAAAGATTTACGAATGGTTCAAAATTGATGCAGATAAATTTGGACGTACATCCAACGAACAGTGTACAGAAATTACACAAAGCCTTTATAAAGACCTTGATAAAAACGGTTACATAAAGGAACATTCAAACAAGCAGCTTTACTGCCCAAAGTGTGCGCGTTTTCTTGCAGACCGCTACGTAAACGGAACATGCCCAAAATGTGGCTTTGAAGATGCACGCGGAGACCAGTGTGACGGCTGCGGTTCTTTACTTGAACCAGTTGAACTTAAAAATCCGCGCTGCTCCGTATGCGGTGCAACACCGGAAGTAAGGGAAACAAAACACCTTTACATAGACCTTCCTTCCATCAGCAAAAACCTTGACGACTATGTTTCAAAAACTTCCGTTGCAGGCAAATGGTCAGACAATGCAATCAGAATGACAAAGGCATGGATCAGGGACGGACTTATTGAACGCGCCATTACCCGTGATTTAAAATGGGGGATTCCTGTTCCGCGTGCAGGTTTTGAAGATAAAGTTTTCTATGTATGGTTCAACGCTCCAATAGGATACATTTCAATTACAAAGCAGCTTGCAGACGATTTAATCAAAGCTTCAAAACCAAGCTTTGACTGGAAATCATGGTGGCTTCCGGAAGAATCACAGGCAGAAGATGCAAAAAAGCCTGTTGAACTTTTCCAGTTTATAGGCAAAGACAACATTCCGTTCCATACGGTTATTTTCCCTTGCACACTTATGGGTTCAGGAAGAAACTGGACAAAGCTTTTCCATATGAGTTCAACTGAATACCTGAACTACGAAAACGGTAAATTTTCAAAGAGCCGTGGAGTCGGAGTATTTGGAACAGATGCCATAGAAACAGGCATTCCGGCCGATGCATGGAGATTTTATATTTTCTACAACAGACCAGAAAAGCAGGACTATCAGTTTACATGGAAGGAATTCCGAGAACGCTTAAACGGCGAACTTATAGGCAACCTGGGTAACCTTGTAAACAGAACTCTGCTTTTTATTCAGAAATACTATAATTCAAAAATTCCTGAAGCTCCGATAGATCAGGAAATATGGGCTAAGGTAAAAGACTTAGAAGAAAAAATAACAGAAAACCTTGAATGGGCAAACCTGAAAGATGCCCTGCATCAGATTTTTGAAATTTCAGACATCGGTAACAAAGCATTCCAGGCAACAGAACCTTGGAAGACAAGGGAAACTGATCCTGCACGTGCAGCAAAACTAATCCATACCCTTGCCTACATGATTAAAGATTTAATGATTATGGTTCATCCCTATATGCCACAGTTTGCAGAAAAAATTATGTCCTACTTTGGCAAAACAATTTCGGAAACTCATTTTAATGATGAAAACTTTGGAAAGCCGTCTGACGGAATAAAGCTTAACTGGAACAATCTTGGAGAAACTACAGGACTTTCAGAAGTTGGTGCAACGGAAGTTTTCTTTACTCCACTCGATGCAAAAGGAATGGAAGCATTCCGTGCTAAGTTTTCAGGCAAGCAAAGCGAACGTGGCTCTGAAAAAAAGGCAGACAAGAAAAAGGAAAAGAAAGCAAAGCCAGAACCTGTTGTCCTTCCAAAAGAACAGATGCCAGCTCACTTTAACAGCAAAATTGAACTGCGCGTAGCTAAAATACTAAAAGTAGAAAACAACCCTGAAAGCGACAAGCTCTATGTAGAAACATTAGACGACGGAACAGGCGCAGAAAGAATAATTCAGTCCGGCCTCCGCGACTATGTAAAAGCAGAAGATTTGCTTGGCAAAAACATTATTCTTGCCTATAACCTTGCTCCAAGAAAAATGCGCGGAATAGAAAGCCACGGTATGCTTCTTGCTGCTGACTACAAGGACGAAAGCGGCAAAGACTGTGTAGAAGTTCTTGAAGCTCCATGGGCAAAGCCAGGAACAAAAGTTGTTCTTGAAGGTGCAGATATAAATGCAGTAAAGCCAGCTGAAATTACAGCA